>CAYTTS010000008.1:0-29734 GCA_964440875.1 uncultured Erysipelothrix sp.
AAAAATAAAAGCTCTAGCCAATATTGACGAGAGCTTAACATATTTATAAAACTATATAACCAAGAAGTCCACTTAAAACAATAATAAAAATTGGATTAGGTTTAAACTTTCTTAAAATAAATATATAGAGTGCTAATAATATTATTTTAATAAAATTAAAATCAAAGCTTGAAAAATCACTAACACTTATATTAAATAGTGCACTTAATGTGATACCGAATGTTGCAAAAGCAACAAGGCCAACAACAGTTGGACGTAGGCCATTTAAAACCGAATTAACTGTTTTTAAATTACGGTATTTAAAGTAAACTTTAGCTAAGATTATAACCATTATAAATGAAGGCAGAACAACACCTAAGGTTGCAACAACACCACCTAAAACACCAAACAATTTATTTCCGACAAAGGTACTAGCATTAACAGCAATTGGACCTGGAGTCATCTCAGAGATAACGACTAAATGTTTAAACTCTTCAAAACTTAGCCAGCCATGATTATTAACGATCAAGGTTTCAATTAAGGGTAGTGATGCAACACCGCCACCGATAGTGAATAAACCTATTTTAAAGAACTCAATAAATAATTGGATTAATTGCCACATATTATCGACGCTCCTTAATTATTTTTTTACGATAAAATTTCATAAAATAAATATATCCAGATAAACCACCAATAAAGATAATTAAGATGATATTAACTTTAAAATAAGAAGCCATAAATACTGCAATAATCATCACTAAAGCATAAGTCGCAAAGTCACCAATAACACCCTTAGCAAGTTCATAAACGACATCAATTAATATTGCGGCAATACCAATATTCATTGCCATTAAAACATTAAGAACAACTGGATTAGTTATAAAGACATCATAAAAGAATGATATTACGGAAATGATTACTAAAGGAGGCAGTATCGCCCCTAGTGTTGCAACAAGGGCACCTGTAATTCCCTTAACTTTATAACCAACTATTATTGAAGCATTAACTGTTAATGCTCCTGGAGATGATTGTGCTATTGATACAAGGTCTAACATTTCATCTTCTTTTATCCAACTTAACTCATCAACAAATTTCTTTTTCATAAGCGGAACAATTACAAAACCGCCCCCAAATGTAAAAGCACTTAAAACAAACGTTGATTTAAAAAGCTTCCAAAATATATTTTCTTTCATAAAATCACCATAGACTATTATAGCATTTAGTCGATAATTTTAGTGAACTTTAGTTCAAAGTAGAATTCTGAGCCTTTATTTTCAACACTGTGAACTCCGATAATTTCGTTATGAGCATCTATAATTCCTTTACATATCGATAAGCCAAGTCCACTGTTGGAAATATCACGGTGAAAGTTCTTATCAATCTTATAATATCTTTCCCAAATATTTTCGAGATTCTTTTTATCAATACCAAGGCCATCATCAATAACACTAACTCTAACCTTATCTTTATTACGCTTTATCTCAACCTCAATTTGATTTGCTTTTGAATGCTTAATAGCATTTGATATAAAATTATGTAATACTTGGGTGATTTTTATTTCATCAGCTAAAACGATATACTCGGCATCAAAGTAAAACTTAATATCAATATTAAAGTGAGCAATTGTTTGTGTTATTAAATCGTTAAGATTAACATCACTAAGATTTAATTGTAGATTTCCTGATTGTAGTACTGACAGTTCCAAAATATCTTCAACTAAACGATCTAAGTAGTCAGCTTCACTTCTAATCACATTCAAATGTTCAAGTAATAATTTTTCATCATCTTTCGAAAAATCACTGATCATTTCAGCATAAGTCATAATCATTGTTAATGGTGTTTTAATATCGTGAGAAACATTAGCAATTAAATCTAAACGCAGCTCATCGATCTTTTTTAATTTATTAGTAGCATAGTTTAGTGAGTCGGCTAAATCATTAACCTCATTATACATACTATGTGTATTATCAAAGTAAACATCAAGATTTCCTTCTGCTAATTTTCTAGCACTATTTGTTAAGGCTATAAATGGTTCTGAGTAAGTTCTGGCAATAATTAGCGAAGCTATTGTAGCAATGATTAATACAATTATTGTTAGAATAACGAATTGATTTAATATTAAAGCAAAACCAGCTGATTCCGGTGTTACTCGAGCATTTATCAGAAGAATAAAGTTTCCTAAATGCGGACTAATTTGTCTTCCATAAACAATCATCTCTTCACCATTATCAATAAAAAAGTTTGCTTCTTTACTATCACTATTGACGATATCAATATAAAAATTAGGGAAAGAAAAATCACTGCTTGTAATAAAACAAGATGAGCCTATCCCATTAAAGTTTGTATAATTCGAGTTATTATCAACTATTGATAAGCATAAGGCATTATCTCTAACTGTTTGTTCAATTGATGACAATGATTCATCATTATAAAGCATTGTTTCCACCCTATCGGCAATCTCTTGGACGGTATTGATCTTAGAACTACGATAGTAAGGAGCAACAAGATTAATCTGTAAAACCCATAAAAAGAGTAGTATCATCGACGCGAAGAGCGTGAAAATAAGCCAAGTTTGAAATCTAATGCCCTTAAAGAATTTTAATGCTTTAGCCTTCAAATCTGTAACCTAACCCTCTTACCGTTACTATAAATTTACGGTAATGCTTTAAGTTAGCTCGTAACATTTTAATATGAGTATCAATAGTACGATCATCACCAAAATAATCATAGTTCCACAACTCACTTAAAAACTGTTCTCTTGTAATTACTTTATTATTATTAATGATTAGATAATGCAAAAGCTCAAACTCCTTTGGAGTTAAATGGACTAGTTCTCCATCAATCTTCACAACATGAGAGTCAATATCGACTTCTAATCCTTCAAATTTATAAATCTTATTAACTGCTTTATTACCACGTTCTAAAACGACCTTTATTCGCGCCATTAACTCTTTAACTGAAAATGGTTTCGTCACATAATCATCAACACCAAGATCAAATCCTAAAAGTTTATCATACTCTTCTGTACGCGCAGAAAGCATAATTACTGGTATATTTTTCAGCTCTTTAATCTTACTTAAAGTTGAAAATCCATCTAATTTAGGCATCATTACATCTAAGATAATTAAATGTATGTCCTCTTTAGCTATAATATCTAAAGCTTCATAACCATCGTTCGCCTCAAAAACAGTATAATCTGAATTCTCTGCATATGTTTTAATTACATTTCTAATTCTGACTTCATCATCAACGATTAATAAATTATACATATATATCTCCTTTTATCTAATACTTATATCATCAACTAAAATGGAATCCTTCTTATCTATCTTACCTTTGATAACAATATATTGATTCAACTTTAGTTTATCTTTAACTAGCTTGTAGACATTTGGCATTAAAACTAAATCAACAGTATCACTCTCATCAACAACTTCAATAAAAGCCATTAGATCACCATACTTTGTCCTATGCTCTCTTATTTTACTCGTGTATACGAGTAAATAATTTGTCCTTCTACTTCTTAAAACCTCACTAATGCTATCTCCATTATATGCCATATCAACTTTATATTGACTAATTGGATGGGTACTTAAGTAAAAGCCTAGATATTCTTTTTCTTTTTCAAGTTCAAGAAACTTATTACTAGCATGTTTAATAATTTGTGGTTTACTTACGATATCAAAATCAAGACTAACCTCACTACTATCTACCTTTACAAGATTTGCATACATAAGTGCTTGATCCAGGGCATTAATTAGACTAGTTCGATTATAGTCGAAACTATCTAAAGCACCACTATAAATTAGTGCCTCTATAACAGATTTAGATATCCCAATTAAGTTTGCCCTTGCCGCAAAGTCAAAGAAGTCTTTAAATAGGCCGTTTTCTCTTTCAGCAATAATTTTATTTGCAACCGCAGCTCCTACACCTTTAATAGTTACAAGTGGAAATAGGATACTATTGTTATTTTTAATATATTTCATTTGACTATAATTAATGTTTGGACCAAAGATATTGATTCCAGCACGCTTACTAGCATTTGTATACTCACTAGTCTTGCGTGCACTACCAATTACGCCATTTAAGAGGGCTAAATAAAATTCTAAATAGTGATTAGCTTTTAAATATGCCATTTGATAGGCGATTAATCCATAGGCATAACTGTGCGCCTTATTAAAACCATAGTTTGCAAATCTTTCTATTAGATCATAGACTTCTGTGGCAATCTTTCTTGGGTAACGATTCTTAATACTACCTTCAATAAACTCTTCGCGAAGTGAATGCAGTAAATCAGATTGTTTGGCTGACATAGCTTTCCTTAATATATCAGCTTTGGCTAAACTAAAGTTTGCCATTAATTGCGCAATCTGCATTATTTGCTCTTGGTAAACAATAATCCCATAAGTTTCACTTAATATTGTCTTTAAATCATCATGTATAAAGCTTATCTCAGCCGGATTTTCTCGGTTTTTTAAATATGTAGGAATGTTTTGAGCAGGACCTGGTCGATAAAGTGCAATTGCCGCAACTAAATCAGTAAATTCTTTGGGTTTCATTTTTTTAATTAAATCAGTCATACCCGCTGATTCAAGTTGGAATAAACCAACTGTATCTCCCTTTTGAAGAAGTTTATAAGTAGCCTCATCATCTAGTGGTATTTTCAAGATATCGAAATCTTTAAAGTTTTCAGTGATTTCAGATATAATTGCTAAATTTCTTAAACCTAAAAAGTCAATTTTATTTAATCCTAATTCTTCTAAATAATTCATGGAGAACTGACTAACATAAGTATTATCACTCAACTGACTTAATGGCATATGCCTTACAAGTAAATCTTGAGACATTACAATACCAGCAGCATGAAGCGAGGTATGACGAGGTAGTCCCTCAATACTTGAGGCTAAACGGTATAATTCTTTAAGACTTGTCTCATCTTCGATCATTTTTTTAAATTTAATATTATTCTTATATGTATCAGCTAAAGTTGTATTTGGTACATTAGCAATCATTTTACTTAAAGCATCTAATTTATAATTAGGTATATTTAAAACTTTTCCAACATCCCGTAAGGCTTGTCTTGCCGCAAAGCTTCCATATGTAACAATTTGTGAGACATGATCATTTCCGTATTTATTAATTACATAAGTAATAATTTCACTTCTTCGATTATCTGGGAAGTCGATATCAATATCAGGTAATGAGATTCTCTCTGGATTTAAAAATCTTTCAAATAAAAGTCCATTAGCTATCGGATCAATATGGGTAATGCCTAAAACATAGGCAACTAGTGAACTGGCACTACTTCCCCTACCTGGGCCAACATATATATCATTATTTCGAGCATAAAGTATCGTATCGTAAACTATTAAAAAATAGTCAGCAAAGCCCATACTATTTATTACAGATAACTCATACTTTAAACGGTCTAGGTAGATTTTGGTTACTTTGTTATCTAATCTACGCTTTAAGCCTAGTAAAGTTAGCTGATTTAAATATTCTTCACTACTAATATCAGCATTAAACTGATATTTAGGTAGTTCGGCTTTCTTTAAAGTGCTAAAACTAACATTGCATTTATTAGCAATTTCAATTGTATTTTTAATATCTTCCTCACTATAAAAACGTTGAATAGTTTTAAGGTCTAAGAAGAAGTTTTTATCATTAACAACATTCTGATGATCACGATATGATCTATTGTGAGACATTGCGGTAAATAGTCGTTTAATTTCAACATCTTCACTTCGATTGAATTCAACTTTTGGTAGCGCCACAGTTTTTATATCTAAACTATGCGCCAACAGTTTCAAATTATCATTATCTACTTTCCACTTATTAGAATTATTATTTGAGATTCCAATATAAAAATCAGATAAACACTCCTTATATAAGTCTAAGTAGTACTTTGTATCTATTTGATGATTTTCAATGATTCCATCTTCACCGTAGATAATGACTACACAGTCTTTTGTATACTTAGCTAATAAATCAAAATTATTATCATTATCATTACTTTCTAAATAACTTGAGTACTCAAGTAAATCTTGATATCCTTTATTATTTTTAGCATATAAAAGATAGCTTATTTTTACGCCATCATCAATAATAACTCTAAATGAATATAAGGCTTTAATATCGTATTTTTCACTATATTTCTTTAACTCCATAATACCGTGCATTGTATTATTATCATTTATTGCGATTGCGGCATAATTAAAAGACTTAGCTGTTTTTACAATCTCTTCAACGGACATTGTTCCATCTAAAAATGAGTATGCACTTTTTGTATCTAAGCCTGCAAACATATATACCTACTTTCTTACCATATTATAGCATTTAAAAAGAAAAAATAAGAACCGAAGTCCTTATTTAATCTCTTTATTTAGTTTTTTACTTAATTCTTTTGTATCTTCTTCGCTTAAGTTTTTTACACCTGAAGCAAATAAATGTCCGCCACCATCAAACTCTCTTGCAACTGTATTGATATCAGTATTATGTGATCGTAAGCTTGCACTATATGTACCATCTTCTTGCTCAATAAATAAAGCCCACACTTCAATATCTTTAATACTTTTCATAACATTAACTAAGAACTTAATTTTGGAAATTTCCATATTATATTTCTTTAAGTCTGCTTGTTTAATCGTTAAAGTTGCCAATTTATCATTATGATAGTCTATATTACTCATTGCAAATGCTTGAAATTTAAATACATCTAAATCAATTGCTCTAAGTTTTTTACTTAAGTTTGCTGGATTTATCTTTGACTCCATTAAATAGCTCGCACATGAAAAAGTCTTGTTTGAAACATTAGATGTTGAGAATCCTTGTGTATCACTAATGATTCCCATATATAGAGATTCAGCAACTTCTTTACTTAAAGCTTTTTTATCTTCTAAAGATAATAGCAGTTCTGTTACAATTTCAGCACAACTAGATCTTTTTTCATCAACTATATTTATATCGCCATAATTGTCGACAGGTAAGTGATGGTCAATCTTGATAATTTGCTTACAAGTAATATATCTTTGATCAGAAATACGCTCAACATTTGCAGTATCGACTACAATTGCTAAAGCATCTTTAAAAGACTCATCACTTAGCTTGTGGCTTTCTTCAAATACATCCTTATAGCCAGGTGTTTCATCCCCTACTGCATAAATTTCTTTATTAGGATACTTATCCTTAAGATAGTAGTAAAGTCCCCACTGTGAGCCTAAGGCATCGCCATCACCATCAATATGTCTAAAGATAATTATTTTATTATAGTCATTAACAAAATCATTAAACTCATTGTTCATTTTATAATCCTAATAATCGTTTAGTATCTTCAGCAATCATCAATTCTTCATCTGTTGGAATAATGAATACTTTTGTTTCTGATCCTGGTTTTGATAGTTCAATTTCAACACCACGTACTGAGGCATTTAATTCATGATCAAAATCAATCTTTAATGCTTCACTTACGTTGTCGATTACACGTGCTCTAACACCTGAATCGTTTTCACCAATTCCAGCTGTAAAGACAATTGCATCAACACTTCCTAAGTGTACAAAATATGTTCCGATGTAGTTAGCAATCTTATATGCATACATTTCTGAAGTTAAAACAGCTCTTTCTTCACCAGCATTTGTTGCATCTTCGATTTCACGAGCATCATTTGATAATCCTGAAATACCAAGCATTCCAGATTGTTTATTATAAACGTCTAATAATTCATTTACATCAAGACCAGTTTCTTCTAGTAAGTATGGGAAAACAGCTGTATCAACATCACCAGTTCTAGTACCCATCATGACTCCTGCAAGTGGTGTGAATCCCATTGATGTATCAATAACTTTACCACCTTTAATTGCCGCAAGTGAAGCACCATTTCCTAAGTGACATACAATTGTATTTACTTCTTCAACTGGTTTATTTAATAATTCAGCAGTTCTTGTTGCGATATATTTATGTGATGTACCGTGCATTCCGTATTTACGAACAGCATAGTCTTCATAGTATGAATATGGTAGTGCATATAAGTAAGCTTTTGGCTCCATAGTTTGGTGAAATGCCGTGTCAAATACAAATGTATGATTTGCGTCAGTTAAAGCTTCTTTAAATGCATAGTAACCTACTAAGTTAGCTGGGTTATGTAATGGCGCTAATTTTGATAATTCATCAACTTTTTTAATTGCATCTTCATCAACTACAACAGAGTCATTAAATGCTTCTCCTCCGTGTACTACACGGTGTCCTACACCCTTAATTTCACTTAAGTCTTTAACTGGACTATATGTAACGATATCTTCTAGTGCTAAAGCAACCGCCTTATCGTGATCTAAAATTTCCATTACACGCTTATGTTTTTCTCCATCAGCTTTAATTGTGATAATAGCATCACTCATACCAATTCTCTCTACAATTCCACTTGCTAAAACATTAAAATCTTCTGCATCATATAGTTGATACTTTAATGATGAGCTCCCTGCATTTACCGCTAAAATTTTTGTCATTCTTTCTCCCTCACTCTATTTCTTCTAATTTTTTTACAATATCTGAGACTTCTTTCCTATTTAAGTCTTTAAGTTTTTGATATTGTTCTTCACGTAATGAGAATTTCTCAAAAACACGAAGTTTTTCTTCATAATTAAGCAAAATTTCTTCTGAACGCTTAATTGCATCATGAATTGCTGCTCTACTAACTTTATTGTTATTGGCAATCTCTGATAATGATAAATCATCTTGATAATAATTCTCCATTATTTGTTGTTGTTTATCGGTTAATAGTTTACCATACCAAGCAAGTAAATTGTTAAAAAGTTCGTTATTTTCTAACATTATCTAAACCTGAGGCAATACTATATAAATATGAATCTATATCAAACTCTACTAGATCACTTGGTTTTTCACCAACACCTACAAAAACAACCGGTAATTCAAGAACATTTTTAATACCGATAATAATACCACCCTTGGCAGTACCATCCATCTTACTTAAAACAATTCCATTAACATTTGTTGATTCTAAGAAGACACTTGCCTGTGATAGACCATTTTGACCTGTTGTACTGTCAATAACTAACCAAACAGCATGTGGTGCACCTGGAATCTCACGATCAATAACACGATTCATCTTTTCTAACTCATTCATTAAGTTCTTCTTATTTTGAAGTCTTCCAGCTGTGTCAACTAATAATATATCTATATCATTATCTTTAGCATAGCGACAACCATCAACTATCGCAGCACTTGGATCACCATTCTCAATACCTTTAATTACTGGTATATCTAAAGTTTCACCCCAACGTGCTAACTGATCAATTGCACCAGCTCTAAATGTATCCGCTGCAACTGCCGCAACCTTATGTCCTTCAGCTTTATATTTACTCATTAGTTTTGCACAAGTAGTTGTTTTCCCACTACCATTAACTCCCACTAAAAGAATAACTTTAACCCCATCTTCATTAATAAAGCTAAAGTTGTCATCATCCTTACCATATATTGCTGCCATACTTTCAACGACAAACTCCATCGCACGTGCAAAGTTATGAATAACATAATCTCTATCATAATCTTTTAATTGCTTAACGATCAGTTCGGCAGTTTCATAACCAATATCACTCTCTAGTAGCAAAATCATTAACTCTTCTAAAAATTCTTCATCCACTTTTTTGAATTTTTTCTGTAATTGATCCGCCCCTAAGGTAAAGTTATCACTAGTTCTTTTAAAACCACTAAGATATTCCTCTTTATTCTCTTTACCTAAAACCTTATTTTTAAGCTTCTTAAGAAAACTCATTAGCACTCACCTCTTCTGCAAAGTTTCTTGCTTCCTTTAATTCTACTTTCAACATTTGTGAAACACCTTGAAGTGGCATTGTCACTCCGTATAAGACTTCAACCTTAGACATCGTACCTGGTCTATGTGTTACAACGATAAATTGTGTATCTTTACTAAACTCATTTAAATAATTTGAGAATCTTTCAACGTTCGCTTGATCAAGCGCTGCTTCAACCTCATCAAATATACATAATGGAACTGGTCTTGCTTTTAAGATTGCAAATAAGACAGATATTGCAATTAACGCTTTCTCTCCTCCTGAGAACAATCTAATATTTTGAACACTCTTTCCTGGAGGCTGTACATTAATATCAATTCCCGTATTTAGTAAATCATCTGGATCCTCAAGTATTAAATTAGCAGTTCCACCACCAAATAACTTTTTAAAGACATCTTGAAGTTCATCATTAATCTTGTAGAACATTTCTTCAAACTCTAAAGTCATCACTTCGTCCATCTCATCAATAACAGTTAATAATTTATCACGAGATCCTACTAAGTCTTCATACTGATGGGTAATAAATTCAAATCTCTCACTTATTTCAGCATACTCTTCAGGAGCACTCATATTAACATTACCTAAATCTTCAATTTCACGTCTCAAGTTAGATACTTCTGACCTCTCATTTGAGTAGTCACTACTCTCATAATCTTGTTTAGCTTTCTCATAAGTTAGTTGATACTCAGATGCTAATCTTTGAAGATCATTATCAATTTTACTTTCCGCTTTAACAATATTTAACTTAAATTCGTTTAAATTTTCTAAAGTATCTTTATATTGAAGTTTAATTTGTCTTATTTGAACTTCACGACGTTCTATTTCATTACTGATTTGATATTTCTCGTTATTTTTACTCTTTATTAAAATATTCATCTCATCTCTTTTTAAATAAGATTCATTTAATAATTTAATTAGCTCATCACTAAAAGTAATATCTTCTTCATTATTACTCTTATCATTAGGCGATAATACTTCTAACTCATTTTGTAATCTTTCATATTTCGCACGTTTTGCTTCAATGACCGGTTCTAATTGTGCCAAACTGATTCGATTATTCATCAAGCTAGCTTCAATATTTAACTTTGTATTTTCAATTGTATTAGCAACATTTGTATACTTTTGTAATAATTCAGTATTTTTAGCAATATCTTCTTCAAGTTTATCTAATTCTTTTTGCATTGTTAATGGAGAAAAATTATCTCTTGTGGTACCACCCGTTTGTGATCCACCTGCATTGATGATTTCACCTTCAAGTGTCACAACTTTATAACGATACTGTAGTCTTTTTGCTATTTCTTGAGCATTGATTAATGTATCAGCAACTATCGTATTATTTAAAAATGAGTCAACGACATTATCAAACTTCTCTTCATTTTTAACAAAATGACTTCCAAGACCTAAATAACCTTTAGTATTGTTTAATATTATTTCATCTTGATCGCGGATAAATCTTGGTTTAATTACACTTAATGGTAAAAACGTTGCCCTACCGCTTTTATTAGTCTTTAAAAAGTTTATTGCATCTCTAGAACTTCTTTCATCTTCAACAACTATAAAGTACATAGAACCACCAAGAGCTGTAGTGATCGCTTGTTCAAAACCATCATCAACTTCTATTAAATTAGCTAAGACATCATGTACTCCAATAATACTATTTTTAGCCTTTAGAATTGCGTTTACACCTTGTTGTTGTCTAAATGGTTGCTCTATCATTGTCTTAAGCACATCTTGGCGACTATTAAGTCTTCTTAATACTAAATTAGTCTCATTTAAACTTTGGTTATGTTTAATATGTTTATCTAAGGTAGCATCTAATTGTTGATTTAGTTGTTCAACTTCAATTGATATTTCTTTATGGCGTGCTAATCTATCATCATATTCAAATTTCGCTTCATTTAGCAAAGATCTTAATTGCTGAATCTTAATCTCATTTGACCCAGATTCTAATAAGTATTTTCTTTTCTCATCAATTTCTACTCGACGTGTTTCTAGTACTTGAATCTCACTAACTACTTCTAAAATTCCATTTTGGAGTTCATTAATTTCACGGTCGATATGACGTAGTTCACTTCTGCTTTCACTTATCTTTAATTCATGAACATTTACTGATGTTTCAAAGACAGCATAATCAGATTGGAATTTCTCCAAATCTTCATTAAGGCTTTCTAGTTTATCATTAAAAAATGTAATATCTGAAACTAATACAGCAATCTCAATTTTTTCTAGTCTCTCTCTTAATTCACGATATTTTAGCGCTTTATCTTTTGCACGTTTTAACGGTTTTACTTGTCTTTCAAGCTCACCTAAAATATCTTGAACACGTTCTAAGTTTTCTTGTGTGCGATTTAGTTTACTTAATGATTCAATCTTACGTTTTTTATATTTTGATACTCCAGCAGCCTCTTCAAATAAAGCACGACGATCAACTGGTCTAGCTTCAGCAAAGGAGCTAATATTACCTTGTGAAATCATACTTAATGAATCACGTCCAATACCGGTATCCATAATTAATTCTTGAATATCTTTTAATCTTACCGGTGTTTTATTTATGAAGTATTCACCTTCACTATTTTCTCTATGTATTCTTCTTGTAATTTCAACTTCATTAAACTCGCTATTTAAAAATTTATTTTCATTATTGAATACTAATGTAACTTCTGCTAGATTCATTTGCTTACGATCAGCACTACCTGAAAAAATAACATCTGACATGCTACTTCCTCTAAGTGATTTTGCTGATTGTTCGCCTAAAACCCAACGAATTGCATCTGTTATATTTGATTTACCGCAACCATTGGGGCCAACGATTCCAGTTATTGATTTATCAAAGTTTATAACTACTTTCTCTGCGAAAGATTTAAATCCCTGCATTTCAATTCTTTTGAGAAACATTCATAACCATTCCTTTCCCAGACAATTTATAATCTATATTATTATACAATATTTACCCCTTTAATTAAACTCTATATAAAAAAACTGTAACCACTAATATGTAGTTACAGTCTTCGTGAATAAATTCTATATTTTATTCGTTTACTGCATCTCTTAAAGCTTTAGCCGCTCTGAATGCTGGCGTGTTTGAAGCTTTGATTGTAATTCTTTCTTTTGTTGCAGGATTAATTCCAGGACGTTCTGGACGGTGTCTTACTTCAAACTTACCGAAACCACTAAGTTCAACCGTTCCACCTTTTGCTAATGTAGCTGTAAATGAATCTAATACAAAGTTAACAATTTCCGTTGCTTCCTTTTTTGTACTATCAAATTCTTCAGCAATACTATCTACTAATGCTTTTTTATTTAATACTTTACTCATATAGAATTCCTCCATTCTTACTATATTTTAACATTTAATGTAGACAAGCACAACTAAATAAGCCTTTTATTACAGTATAGACTCGTTTTTTAGTTCTCTTGTCATTAACTCAACAATTATCTCATTAATATTAGCATCATTGTATAAAACATCATAAACAGCTTGTGAAATTGGCATAGAAATATTATGTATTTCTGCTAGGTGTACTACCTCTTTTACAGCTTTTGTTCCTTCTACTGTTTTTTTGTTATTATCCCAAAATGACTTTGCACCATTCTTTCCAATTTCAACACCTGCTTGAAAGTTTCTTGAATGTGGACTAGTTGCAGTTACAATTAGATCACCAACACCTGTTAATCCTAAAAAGGTATCAAGTTTTCCACCCATTGCCATACCTAATCTGCTCATCTCAGCTAGACCGCGTGTAATTAATGCTGCCGTAGCGTTATCTCCCAGACCTGAACCACTGACAATACCACTTGCTAGTGCAATAACGTTTTTAACCGCCGCACCAATTTCAGCTCCAATCATATCATCGCTCGTATATACTCTAAAGTATTCATTAGAGAATAAGTTTTGAACTTTATGAGCTAATTCTAAATCTTCTGATACTGATACAATTGCCGTTTCAAGTCTTAGAATTACTTCTTCAGCATGTGTTGGTCCAACTAATGATACAACTCCATTAAAAATATCTTTTGATACTAATCTTTTAATTGCTACAGATAATCTTTCACTACTATCAACATAAAATCCTTTTGATACATTTATGATACTTACCTTTTTATCGACTGTCTGATTAATATTTTCTATTACACTAGTTAATGCAGAAGACGGTGTTGCAATAAGTAAAAAATCGCAATCTTTTAAATCATTAAAGTCATTAGTCGCTTTTATATTTTCATTTATTTTAACATTTGGTAAATATGAAACTTCATGATTACTATTAATATTATTAACCTCATCCTTACTTCTTCCCCAAATGATATTTTCTACTTTATTATCAGTCAATACTTGAGACAAAGCTACACCCCAAGATCCACTTCCTATAATTCCAACTTTCATTTACTCACTCCTTTTACGAGCAATTATTCTGATTGGTGTACCATCAAAGATAAATGCTTCTCTTAGTCTATTCTCTAAATATCGTTTATATGAGAAGTGAACTAAGTTTTCATCATTAACGAAGATAACAAAAGTTGGTGGCACAGTAGATACCTGTGTCGCATAGTAAATTCTTAACCTTCTACCATTGTGAATTGGTGGTGGAGTCATAACTTGAGCATCTAGTATTACTTCATTTAAAACAGAAGTAGATATTCTTCTATTACTATTCTCATATAACTCTTTAACTAAAGGTATAATTCTATTTACCCTTTGACCTGTTAGTGATGAAATAAAGATTACTGGCGCATAACGTAAGTATACAAATTCATTACGAATCTTCTCTTCCATCTCATGCATATCTTTCTCATCAGGATCAACAACATCCCACTTGTTATAAGCAATAATGATGGGCTTACCAGCGTCAACAGCGTAGCCGGCAACCGTTTTATCCTGTTCAACAATACCCTTCTCACCATCGATTACAAAGACAATAACATCAGCCTTATCAATTGCACTCATGGCACGAAGTACTGAATACTTTTCAATACTTTCAAATACTTTACCACGTTTTCTAATACCCGCGGTATCTACTACAACAAACTCTTCACCAGTCTCTTCATCAATAAATCTTGAGTCAACAGCATCTCTAGTAGTACCTTCAATATTACTTACAATAACTCTCTCTTCTTTTAAAATATTATTTACTAATGTTGATTTACCAACATTTGGTCTTCCAATAACCGCAAACCTAATCGCATCATCTTTTGGATCTACGCTAATATTTTCAAGTGATTTAACAACAGCATCTAAAACATCACCAACACCAATTCCATGTTCACCAGAAAGAGCGATTGGATCTCCTAGACCTAAGTTATAAAACTCATAAATATTATGTACGTGTTCGATATCGTCGATTTTATTAACAGCTAAAATAATTTCCTTACCACTACTTCTTAATAATTTAGCAATATGATAATCATCTTCTAATAATCCTGTTAAACCATCTGTAATAAAGATAATCGTATCAGCTTCTTCAATCGCTATATCAACTTGCATATTTATTTCATCTTGAAAACTAGCATCCTCCAATTGGATACCACCAGTATCAATTAAATTAAATTTACGAGTTAGCCATTCAACTTGAGCATAGATACGATCCCTTGTAACTCCAGGGCTATCTTCAACAATAGAAACTCTTTCACCGACAAAACGGTTAAATATCGTTGATTTCCCAACGTTTGGACGGCCTACTACAGCAACTGTTCCACTAATCATTTTAAATCACCTATCTTATTATCTACAATCTCAGATATAGCTTTTACTACTCCAGCAATATCTAAGTCACTCACATCTAATAAAATTGCATCATCTGCCTGTTTTAGTGGTGAGTGTTCTCTATTTTTATCTTGATAATCGCGTTTTGCGATATCTTCTCTTATATCAGCATAGTCTACATCTGAGCCACGTTTGATATATTCATCATATCTTCTCTTAGCTCTTACATCGACATCTGCTTCTAAGTAAATTTTAACTAAAGCATTTGGAAGAACTACTGTTCCAATATCTCTACCTTCTAAAATATACCCTTTATTTTTAGCAATTTCTTGTTGAAGTAAGACTAATTTTTCTCTAACACCTAAATGCTTTGATGCTAAACTAGCCATCATAGATACTTCATCATTTCTTATTTCATCACTTACTATTTTTCCATTTAAAATCATTTGACCTTTTTCATCAACTTTTAAATCTAGATCCTCAAAAAGAGTCATTACTGATTCTTCATTATTTACATCTAAATTATTTTTTAATACTAAATATCCTATGATACGGTACATTGCACCTGTATCCAATTTAACCAGATTATACTTCTCTGCTATTAAATCGGCTATTGTACTCTTACCTGCGGCACTTGGGCCATCAATAGCAATATTAAACATTCTATAAACCTCTCTTCATATAAACCCACCAAATACCATAAGCAATAATTATAATTAATGCTATTACTAAGAAGATAATAATTCCAGTTAAAATCTTATCAATTATTGAACCTTCTGCTTCAATAGTTTCTAATTCTTGTTCTTGAAGATCTAATTTTAAATTTAATGTTTGAGTTAACTCTAATAATTCGTTAGATTTAAAATCATTTACATGTTCTTCTTCGACAATCTCAACAATTGGCTCTTCAACATGTTCTTCTTCAGTTGTTTCTACAAACTTTAGTTCATCAACTACTTCTTCAGTATCAACATAATCAATTATCTTTGAACTAGTTTCAATTTCCTCAAAGATATTAATAAGTTCTTCATCAGCTTTATCATTTAAAGTCTTAATAATCGGAACTTCATGACTATCGACAACTTCTTCTTCGACTTCCATGTTTTCTAAATCATTAATGATTTGTTTAATCTCAGAAGTTAGTTCTAAAACAGAGTTAGATTCACTTTTAACTTTATTTCCTTCTTCTAAATTGTTTAGTATATTTGTTTGAGTATCTTGGACAGATCTTAAGCCTTTATTAATGTTGTAATGCTTAACCTCTTCTATAAAGTCTGATAGTAAATCGCGATCAGATAAAATTTCTGTCTTATCAATTACTTTTTCAATTGATTCACTCTCTACATTAATCTTTTCATTTCTTTTTAAACGACTTGCTACATAGTCTTCTTCAACTTCACTTTTAGACATACGATTTTTATAATCTCTAAGTGAGTTCTCGATTATTTCAGCACTGTTGTCTTCTATAATTTCTTTATATAAGTCGCTATTTTTTTTAACTCTTGAATATTGGCTCATTGTCTATCCTCCTATTAAAAATTACTTACGCTCTTGAACTATATTTTCCATCCTCAGTTGTAACTAAGATAACTTCATCTTGTTCAATAAATAGTGGAACTCTTACTTCAAGTCCAGTTTCTAATTTAGCATTCTTCATTGCTGCAGTTGCAGTATCGCCTTTAACAGCTGGTTCTGTTTCAACAACAGTTAATGCAATCTTGTCTGGTAAATTAACTCCTAAAACTTCGTTCTCATACATTACTACTTCAACATTTGAACTTTCTTTCATAAAGTTCATTTCCCATTCTAATCTTTCTTTTGAAATTTGAATTTGTTCATAAGTTTCATTATCCATAAAAACAAAGTTTTCTCCATCATCATATAAATATTGCATTTCTTTTTTATCAATGTGAGCACGTTTTGCTTTGTCTCCACCAGTCCATGAAAGTTCAGTAATTGAACCTGTTCTCATATTTTTTACTTTCGTTTTAATACTCATCTGGCTTCTTGCTGTTTTGTTATTAGTTTTATCTAATACCATTAATAACTCACCATCTAATACAAATGTCATTCCTGCTCTTAAATCGTTAACTAAAATCATAATCTTCCTCCTATATAATTATTAATTCTTTACTTAAATTTGTTAAAACTTCAATACCATCTTCAGTAAGTAAGACATCATCTTCAATTCTTACCCCACCAAGATTCTCAATATAAATACCTGGCTCAATCGTTACAATATTTCCAACTCTTAAATTATGGTCAACATCAAATCTTAATCTTGGGTCTTCATGAATATCAATACCGATACTATGACCTAAACCATGTCCGAAATTTTCTCCATAACCTTTGCTTGCTATAAATTCTCTTACGACCCTGTCAACCTCAAAACCACTCATATTGGCTTTAACTGTATCAAGTCCTAGTTGATTGGCTTCTTTAACTATCTCATAGATTTCTATTAATTTACTATCAACTTCACCCATAGCAATTGTTCTAGTAATATCACTACAGTAGCCTTTATACTTACATCCAAAATCAAATGTTACTAGTTCATTATCATTTATAATTTTATCACTTGCTACACCATGTGGTAAAGCAGATCTAATTCCACTTGCAACTATTGTTGTAAATGAGATATCGCTTGCACCGTATTCTTTCATCTTATTTTCTAAAAATAATCCAACCTGGCGTTCACTCATTCCAACCTTGATATAATCAAGGGTTTCAATAAAAGCTTTTTCAGCAATCGCAATAGCTTCTTTAATGATCTCTACTTCCTCAGCAGATTTAACTTCACGAACTACATCAATATTAATGTCGATTAAACGAGCGTTTAAGTGTCTCTCATAGTTTAACCAATCATTTCTAACGATATAATTACCTTCTAAACCTAAACTATAAAACTTATGTTTTTTCTTTAGTTTATTTATTACATCAAATAGACTAGTTTTCTCATCTGTAATTAATACTTCATAATTTGTACCTAGAGCTTTTGCTTGTTCTTGATATCTGAAGTCAGTAATTAAATACTTATAATCTTCATAAATTAATAACTTAGCATTAGTACCATTAAATTTTGAATAGTAAAAAATATTAGATGGATTAGAAACTAATATCGCATCTATATCTTTAGTTTTTAATAAAGCTTGTAAATCTAAATGTTTTTTCACCTAATCACCATACATATTATAGCATTTTATTTATACAAAATCTCTATGAAACAGATGCAATCATCACTATATTTAAGCTTTATTTCATATTTATTAAGCTCATTAACGTAAATATTAACAAGTTCTTCACTAATTTGTACTTCATAAGTAAGATCATCAATAGTGTAGTCGAAATTATCAGTATCATAGAGTGAGAGTCTAAAGAGAATTTCATCAATAATTTCCTTCTCATTTTGTAACCTTAAATAGACTTTATCACTTGCTTCAGTAATCTTTATTAAGCTTTTATTCACACCAATTTTGTAAGATAGGAAGAAGGAAGATAATAGTAAAACGGCAAGTGATAGTGTTAAAATATATCCCTTATTCATAATTGACCGATTAACAGTTTCTTAGCTCTATTTAAACGTACTAAGTTTAAGTAAATTTTATCATCTTCAATATTAAAACTATAGCTACTAACATCTAAAAAATATATCGTGGTACCTGGACTCATTATTATTTTATTATTAGTAAATCTTATGCTGCGGTTTTCATTTAAATAGTTCATCCTTATTTCATCACTTGCCACTTCAATATCTATTGAGTAGTTAAGTATTTCATATATTTGTAAACTACTTAATATATCTTGATTATAATTGATTAGTTGGACTGCTTTCAATTGTTTAGTCGCCATCACTATTAGATTGATAATAAATAGTGATAATATAAGTCCGATTAAAATATTAATTGTATTAAATCCTTTCTTCATATCTCTTCACTATCTCACTTTCTAATTGATCTAGCTTACTTATCATTAAAACTGTATTAACGATGAAGGCTAACACAATTATTGATATTAAACATTCTATTAAGAGAAAACCTTTATTTAATTTCATAAACTCCAGCTCCCAAATGTATAACAATTACTTTATTCGAATTTAATATTTTAATACTTTGTGCCATATTTACATTTGCCCTCTCATTAAAACATAATTCATAATTACTAATAATTAACTTGTCTTTTAAACAGGTTTTCTCACGTTTAATTAAGGCATAAGTTTTATAATCTAATAATTTTAACTCAATCTCATATAGATTACTTTTATCATTAATTTGTCTAAAATCAATTTTTTTAATATATAAATTATTAATAATCGTTAATATTACTAGGACAATAAGAAATTCTATTAGCGAAAATCCTTTATTCAATTTCAGCTTCTCCATCAACAATTATGATATTTTTATTGTTTTGACATTTCCGCTGATTATCAGACAAAAGTCCTTCTTCTACTAATTGATCTATTGAACTTGGTATTTGATCAAATTCAACCATATATTGAAGTATAACTGAGTCAACTAATTTTACTTGCGACTCACAACCTCTTCTTTGAACAATATTAATAACTTTCTGTATATTTGGTATCGTAATTAACATCAGAAGTGCAACTATTAAAATAACAACAATCATCTCTAACATGGTAAATCCCTTTCTCATAATTATTTTCCTTTCATAATGTATTAATCATTGTTAATGGTAAGAGTATTATTTGATAAAAAAGTAGTAGTAATGCAGCGATATAAATGTAGGCGAAAATAAATAGTATTTTTGTTAACTTATCAATTTGAAACTTAATATCATTATCTAAGAATGAATCATATGCTAAGACAAATTGTCTAAAGTCACTGCTTTTTAGTGCATAGTTTAAGACATTTTTAAACTTATCATTAATACGCATATTTGATATAGATTTTTCAATACCTAAGCCATCTTCTAAGTCACTATTAAGAAAATAGGCAATATTAGATACTATTTGATTGCTCTTTAGCTTATTAATAAAAACAAATGTTTCTAAAGTTGAATAACCTTCATTATGTGTTAATAAAAGTAGATATATAAAAGATTTTAAATAATATATTTCAATTATCTCAAGTATACTAATATTTCTAAAACGATTAAAACTTAGTATTAAAAGATCTTTTCTTTTAAATAAGAAACTTGTAAAAACTAAGATAATAATAATTATAATAATTAAGATTAGTGAGAAATAGTAAAAAAGATTAACAAGTATATTTAGCTTGTTTGTTGTATAGTCTTTAAGTAAACTTAGCAAACTTTGTTTAAAGATAATGAGTGTTACAAAACTAGATATAATTAGAAAAAGTGGGTAAATGATTTTCTTTAGCAAGCTATTGATAATATTAGTTTTTAATTCTTCATTAAAACTTATATAAACAATGCTATTTAGTGGGTTCATATTATCAATAATTGATGTGTATTCTTGAAAGTATTTATTAAAGAATTCCTTATCAAAATTGCTTATTTCAATATTTAAAAAGATTTCCATCTCCATTATTGATAATTTTGAATCACTTAAGATGCTAATACTTTTAAATAAGTCTAAGTATTTTTTACGCTCTCTTTCTACTAAAAATCTGTCAAAGTTTAAGTACTTCATAATAGCTTTCTCTTTTATCATTCTTAATAATTAATCTTTGATTTAATATCATAATTAAATTATCGTCAATCTCACTTTCTGAAACACCTAAATCAAGTAATCTTTTAATCGTTAACTTAGTACTTGCCGCATGGATGGTACATAAGACTAAATGTCCTGTAAAAGAGGCTCTGATAGCCATACTGGCGGCATTTTCATCTCTTATCTCACCAATACATATTAAATCTGGATCATGTCTTAAAACTTGTGTAATGGCTTCTTTATAGTCAAAATTTCTCTCGCGATTTATTTCAATTTGGACAATATTATCAAAGTGAATTTCAATAGGATCTTCAATGCTATAAATCTTTTTATTCTCATACTTTTGCATTAGTGAGTACATAGATGTTGTCTTTCCTGATCCTGTTGGTCCACTAAAAATAATTAATCCATAATCCTTTTCCAGTAGAATATTTATATCATTTTCTATACTCTTAAATATATTATCGTTAATATATAGCTTATTTAAGATTCTTAAAACACAGACCTCTTTAAAATGGCTTTTTATTGTTGCACATCTTAAATAGTAGTCTTCATTGTTTATATGATATATAAAAGAGCCACTTTGGGGTCTGCTTTCATCTATTAAATTTAAATTACTTGTATATTTAAGGTATTCTAAAACTTTATGATCTATCTTTTTACTTTTGAAATCTTTAAAACCGTAAATAGTTCTAATACTTATTTTTAAATCTTTGTTATTATTAATTTCAAAGTGAATATCGCTAGAGTTATTCACTATTGCATAGTTTAGTATTTCTTCAAACCTATTTATCATCTAATCACCTACTAAAATATTAGTAAGCGAAATAAAAAACCCTTATTATTGTAAATAAGGGTTATTTTCAAATTGACTAAATAGTGTTGATGTATTTCCATGTCCTGGATATATAGGATAATCATTTTTAATTGTCTTTATTAATTCTAGTGAAGCACGCATATCATACGGGCTTCCTGTTGGTAAGTCTTGTCTTCCAACTGTACGATTTAATAATGTATCACCTGTAAATAAGTGTTCGTCAATTAAGTAAATTACTCCACCTACTGTATGTCCTGGTGTATGATATATTTTAATATCAAAATCTTCTACTTTAAAATCATTATCAAAGTAAGTTAATTTCGACCTTAAAACTCCACTATGGAAACTTTGTTTAGGATTATTAACTAATCCTTCCTCAGTTTTATGGATATATACAGGACAATTGTAAGTATCTACAATTTCATCAACAGCACCAATATGGTCGAAGTGACCATGCGTTAATAGTACTGCGACAACTTTTTCATCACTACTTATTTCTGCTTTTATCTTAGAAACTTCAGATCCCGGATCAACTATAATGACCTGTTTGTTTTTCTTAAGAATATAAGCATTGGTCGCAAGTTGACCTAATGTAAGTTTAATAACTTCCATATATGTGAAAAAAAGCCAAATGGCTTTCTATCTTTTTTCGTTATGTTCTGTCATTTTATTACATTTTGGACAAAACTTTTTGATTTTCATTCTATCCGGTTGTTTACTTTTATTACGTGAACCAATGTAATTTTCGTCTTTACATTCAGCACATCTAAATGTTATTTTAGTTCTCATTTTAACATCCTCCTAATACTTTTACTATTATAACACAAATTTACTTATTGTTGAAATAATAATCAAATATCTCATTAGTTATTGGTTGGCATATATTATTTAAGGTACGAGTATTGAACGCATGTGGTGCAACACATGAGATTGTTACCTCAGGACTTTCATATGGTGCATAGCCTACAAGTAAACTATGTGGTGCATCTTTTACTACTGTTCCATCCTCTAAAGTTAAGATTACTTCAGATGTTCCTGTTTTAGCAGCAACATCATATCTTGAATGATTTAAGACCCCACGACATAGTCCGTCAGTAACACAGGCTCTAAATCCTTGTTGAACATATGATAAAGCTGTTTTATCTTCTAAGATACTTAAAATCTCTACTGGATTTTCATAAACTTGGACACCTGTTATTGGATCTTCCGCTGATTTTACATATCTTGGTTTTACTCTTACACCATCATTTGCGATTGTATTGATGTAACTTGAAAGTTGCATTGGCGTATAACTGTCATACTGTCCAATTGCATAGTCAAGTAAAAATCCACCTTGGAAGTTCTTTCCAATATATCCAACTTCTTCATTTGGAACGTCAATTCCCGTTTCAACGCCTAATCCAAACTTTGCGAAATTGTTTTTCATCTTTATAAAATCCGCTTGATCAATTCCATATAGTGGACGGTTATATCCATAATTAGCATCAGCAATACGCATAGCAACATGGAACATATAAACGTTACTTGATTGAGCAAGTGCTGTTATAGCATTTGTTGATACTAGATGTTGTGATGAACTTTTTTCTGGGGTTCCAGCTATCTTTATTGGTGCATCTGAAATTTGTTCCGTCGGGCTCATTTTTCCTTCTGAAAGTCCTAAATAGACCATAGCACCCTTAACTGTTGACCCTGGTACTACAGCATTTAAATGGTTTAAAGATGCATCATTATAGAGATTTCCATCCTTATCTGTTTTAACAGCAACTGATGCTAAAACATCACCATTTCTTGGATCACTTATTACTACATAAGTTGAATCATAATATTTTCGGAATTGTTGACCACGATTTTCTTCAATAGTCTTTGTTACAATACGTTCAACTTCTGCTTGTAGTCCAATATCTGTTGCCATTATTAAATTATTTCCTTTAGTTCCAGATTCTATTTCAATTGAATTAGCAAATCCATCGCTAGAATAGACTATATCTTGAATCTTTTTATTACCACTAATTAAATCTTCATATTGTTTTTCAAGACCACTTCTTCCCATTCTTTCATCTCTTGAATAACCTTTAGCTAAATAAAAGTCTACTGATTCAGAACTTAAACCTTGAGCACGTGTTGAAACATCACCTAAAATACCTTTTAGACCAAAGTTATCTAAGTATTCACGATCCCAGTTTGAAAACGATTGAAAACCTGGATAATCTAAGTTGTGTTCAGCGAGATAAGCAATCTCATTATTTGATGCTGAACTAATTACTTCTTTCATACCACCTGATGTCGGCTTAATCATTTGTTGATATACTTTAAATGCATTAATATCTTTCTCACTTAAACTATCACGATCTTCATCACTTACTTTACTCTTTAAAAGTGTTCCGAATTGATAATTGCTTGGTTTGCCATCAGGATAATTTGCTAAATCCTCCGCAGTTACACGTTCTTTAACTAAATCTTCATGTAGGTAGATGAATAAATCTGTTAAGTCACTACGATTTAGCTTAATTTCTTCAGTACTAAAGTTTTGAGAAAACTTAGTAGCTAACTCCCATTCATCCTCATCTTTTAAAAATGTCGGTGGGTAATATATAATTGATTTGGTAATCTTATTAGTAACAATTAAATCACCATTACGATCCTTTATCTCACCTCTAGGTGTTGTAATGGTATCATATCTACGAGTATAGTTTTCTAGTTTTTTAGTATAACTTTCGTTAGATATTATTTGAATATAAAATAGTCGCATAATAATAATTAACATCAAGATTATTACTAGTCCACCAAAAAGAAATATCCTTTGTTGGATAGTTTTAGATGTTAACTCCAGTGTAGTTGATTCAACTGTTTTATTTGTTTTACGCTTAAAACCTATGCGGTCTAGAAAATCTTTCAAAATATCACTCCATTTACTTTAGTAATTATACCATATAAATACAGTTGAAATGTGTTCTATATCTAATTATACATATGATATAATTCATTTGAGGTGTGTTTATGATAAAAAGAGAATTAAGTAAAAAGATTAAGATTGGAAATCTAGTAATCGGAAATCAGAATAAAGTAATTATTCAATCAATGTGTAACACAAAAACAAAAGATATCGCTAGCACCGTTAAACAAATCAACGATTTAGAAGCTATTGGTTGCCAGTTAATTAGGGTTGCAATCTTAGATTTTGAAGATGCAAAAGCAATAGAGGAAATTAAAAAACATATTAATATTCCTCTTGTCGCAGATATTCACTTTAATTATAAACTTGCCATCGAAGCCATAAAAGCTGGAGCTGATAAAGTAAGGTTAAATCCTGGTAATATTGGTAGTAAAGATGAGGTTGCTAAGGTAGTAGATGTATGTAAAGAGTATAATGTTCCTATTAGAATCGGAATCAACTCAGGTTCAATTGAGAAAAGGCTTCTAAATGAATATTTAGATGTGACGCCTGAGATAATGGTTCAAAGTGCCTTAGATCATATTAAGATATTAGAAGATTTAGATTTTTATGATATTATCGTTTCACTTAAGGCAAGTGATGTTAAATTGACCATCGATGCTTACAGATTAGCAAGTAAGAGTTTCAACTACCCTTTACACTTAGGAGTAACTGAAGCTGGAACCCTTTTAAATAGTGCTATTAAATCAAGTGCAGCTCTAGGAGTTTTACTTGAGGAAGGTATTGGAGATACAATTAGAATATCAGTTACTGGAGATCCTATTGAGGAGATACCTGTTGCAAAGAAACTATTAAATGCATTTAACTTAGCAGTTGATACACCAAACTTAGTATCTTGCCCTACTTGTGGTCGACTTCAATATGACATGATTACTCTTGCCACTAAGATTGATGAGTTTTTAGAGAATATAAGAACTGATATAACAGTTGCGGTTATGGGCTGTGTTGTTAATGGTCCACAGGAAGCTCAAAGAGCTGATATAGGCGTAGCTGGTGGTAATGGTGAAGGTTTAATCTTTAAAAATGGTAAGGTCTTTAAAAAGGTGAAAGAAGCGGATTTGTATGATGAATTAGTAAAAGAAATATTGATAATGAGCAATAAAAAAGTTTAGGAAAATTAATTCCTAAACTTTTTTATTTGTGATTTAATAATAATTCAATTTCTTCTTTATATGGTGGTTCTTTATCAATATATGGTGTCTCTAAAATCTTAACAACATCAACTAATTTTGGATGGTGAATAACAGTAGCTAAATTATCTAAGCCAATTGTTCCTTCTCCTATATTCGCATGACGATCTTTTCTAGCACCAATTTCGTTTATCGAATCATTAATATGTAATACATTTAATTTATCTAAACCAATAATCTCATCAAATTGATTTAAGATGTTTTCAAAATCATTTAGGTCGTAACCCGCATCATTAATGTGACAAGTATCTAAAGTAACCCCTAGCATTTCTGGTCTTTTCACTTTACTAATAATCTCAGAAATTTCTTCAAAGCGACTTCCAACTTCAGTTCCTTTTCCAGCCATTGTTTCAAGCGCGATTATTAAGTCATCATTGTTTTCGTTAACGATATCTAAGCCTTTGACAATTGAATCAATTGCTAATGGAATTCCCGCACCAACATGTGCACCTGGATGTAAAACCATATATTTAGCACCAAAAGCAGTTGCTCTTTCAATTTCAGATGTTAATAAGTCGATTCCTGTTTGAAATGTTTCTGGTTTAATTGTATTACCAAGGTTTATTAAGTATGGAGCATGTACTACTAAGTTTTCTTTCTTAATTCCGTTTGCTTCCATTAATTCATGAGCTTCTTCGATAAATAATTTATCTAAAGCTGTTCTTCTAAAGTTTTGTGGCGCTCCCGTGTAAACCATTAAAGCATTGGCATTATATGATATCGCCTCTTCAACTGATCCTTTTAAATATTTTGGTGCCTTCATACCACAGTGTGATCCTAAATATATCATTTATTTCCCTTTCTCTTAGCAATTTGTTTATTTTTATTTCTTTCAACTTGTTGTTCTTTAATACTCTTTCTTATCATCTCACGTCTTCTTCTACTCTTAATTTTATTAATTTCTTGTTGACGTTTTTTCTTATATCCTGGTTTAACTTTAGTATTTTTTCGATATAGAATTTTCGCAATCTCTTTATCTTCACTATAGTTATCTTTACGCTCACTAAAAATACTCTTAGCATCGACTAATTCTTTGTTTCTAACTTGTTTAAAGTTAAAGTTTAGACCACGATTTCTTAATGTAAAGATTGATGGCACATCACTCTTGTTATAAATTACATAAGAAGTACCATGTCTTTGTGTTCTACCAGTTCTTCCTGCACGGTGAGTGTAGAAATTTAAATCACTTGGTAAACCTAAACTGATCACATGTGTAATTCCATCAATATCAAGTCCTCTTGCAGCAATATCAGTTGCAACAATATAAGTAAAGTCTTGAGACTGTAAATCTTTTAAAGCACGCATTCTTGCTCTTGAAGATAAACCTCCCGAAATCATTAATGTTTTTAAGTTTTTCGACCTTAAGAATCCAGCGGTTTTCTCAACATCTTCTCTTGTCTTACAGAAAATAACACATACATAAGGATTAATTGTATCCAGTAAGTTATATAATGTTTCCTCATAAGATAAATGTCTTGTATTAATTAATACATGATCAATGTTTGGTGAGAATTCTTCACTTCTTTTAATTCTAATTGTTTCAGGGTTTCTTAAGTATTTATCTAAGAAGACATTCATCTCTTTTAAGATTGTCGCTGAGAATACAGCTATTTGAACATCTTTCTT
Organism: uncultured Erysipelothrix sp.; assembly: GCA_964440875.1. Classification (GTDB taxonomy): domain Bacteria; phylum Bacillota_I; class Bacilli_A; order Erysipelotrichales; family Erysipelotrichaceae; genus JAAZDN01. The sequence goes on from CAYTTS010000008.1 coordinate 27,721, forward strand.
CATTCTTGAGACAATTTGATCTACTTCTTCTAAGAATCCAAATTCAAAAGTCATATCAGCTTCATCAACAATAATTGTATCAGCAAGGTCAGCTCTTAAAACCGCCTCATCGACAAACATATCTTTGATTCTACCTGGTGTTCCAATTACAATATGAGGATTGTTTTTTAGACGATCAACCATTCTATTACGATCTAGTCCTCCTGTAACAAGTTCAATAGTTATATCATTATCAACTTCACTCATTACTTTCGCAAATTCAAAAATTTGAACAGCTAACTCTCTTGTTGGTGCTGTTATTATCGCTTGCGTACGATTTTCTTTACTATTAATATTCTCCATTAAAGGAATTAAAAAAGCATGCGTTTTACCTGTTCCAGTATCCGCGGCTGCGATTATATCCTTTTTGTTTATCATTTTATCAACGACAGCTTCTTGAATTAGAGTTAACTTAGAAAAATCATTAGCTTCTAAAAACTTTAGTGTTCTATCTGAAAAATTGTGTTTGTTGATGTTTGACATACGGCATCACCTTCCTTGAGTATTATACGATAAAAACCATTAAATTTAAATAGATATACTAATCTTAGCTTAAATAGAGTCGATAATAAGAACACTTTTAAGATATAGAGCAAATATATCAAAGTTTGGTATAATAATTGATGGAGGTGTCATTATGGAAGTTATCAGTATTAAACCTAGAGGTTACTGTTATGGCGTCGTTATGGCCTTAAAAATGGTGAAAGAAGCACGAAAAAATCACCCTTCGAAACAGATCTACATACTTGGAATTATAATTCATAATAAATTTATTCAAGAAGCATTGAATCGTTTAAACATAATTTCACTATACGATTCAAATAAATCTAAAATGGAGCTATTAGAGACGATTGATTCAGGAGTTGTTATATTTAGTGCTCATGGAATTGCTGAGGATGTAGTAGAGCGAGCAAAAGAAAAAAAACTAATAATTTATAATGCCACATGCAAAGATGTAACAAAGACTCAGGATATAATTAAAGATTATCTAAGAAATGGTTTCAACATTATTTACATTGGAAAAGAAAATCACCCAGAAGCATTAGCTGCTATTTCAATTGATGAAAACAGAATTAAACTAGTTAGTAATAACAATGACCTCAATGACTTAACTATTAATGATAAGACAATGGTTACAAATCAAACGACAATGTCAATATATGACACAAAAGATATTATTGAAAATATTAAAGCAATAAACCCTAATGTGATTGTAGTAAATGAGATATGTCAAGCAACACAAAAAAGACAAGAAGCCTTATTTGACCTTGATAAGATTGATCTACTATATGTTGTAGGCGATAAATTATCAAACAATAGTAATAATCTCGCTAAAGTTGGATCAACAAGTACAAAAAAATCAATTCTTATTGAGTCTGTCTTAGACATTAATGATACAGATTTGATAAATGTAAATAGAATAGCTGTTACTAGCGGAGCAAGTACCCCTACTTCAATAACTAATCAAGTTATTGACTACTTAAAAAAATATCCCAATGTTAACAGTAATGATAAAATAATCGATTATAGTAAATTATTATAGACCAAACTAAATTGTCTGGTCTTTTTATATAATTAATGATCATCATCTTGATATTAATATTTTAAACTGGAATGTCAACCTTTTAGTAGACACTCTTCTATATAACATTTTTTAAACGATACTGTACAGGCGTTAAGTAATTCAACGTTTGATGGTATCGTTTATTATTAAACCACCATACATACACTGCTAACTCTTGTTTTAATTGTTGGAGTGTTTCAAATTTATTAGGATAAATAAACTCTGTTTTGATAGACTTAAAAGTAGCTTCCGCAACTGCATTATCATATGAAACACCTGCTTCACTTAGTGACCTTGATATTTTAAATGTATCAATAAGTTCTTCTATGAGTGTACTCTTAAATTCCATTCCGCGATCACATATATAATATTGACATACCTATTTAGTATAGATATGTCTTTTTTAATTCT
>CAYTTS010000009.1:0-28330 GCA_964440875.1 uncultured Erysipelothrix sp.
CGACTAAATTAAACATCTCTAATTCTCGTAATTTGTTCTGATATTAAGATGACTTCATCATTATAACTTTCGATTCTTCCATCAATGGAAATAAGCTCATCTAATGTTAAACTATTTATTAGTGTTTTAGATAAGGTCTTTCCAAGTTTTATTTTAATAATATCATAATCAAAGTGACCATCATAGTTACGATAGTTACGTCTAATACTCAGTATAAGCATATTGTCCACACGTTCTTTATAAGCCGCTAATACATTGAATTTATTAGGCATCAAATCATCCTCCTAAATCAAAGTTAACATAAGTGTTTAAGACATTCTACATACTTTAATATCTTAGGACTTTTTGCTTATTACAATCTGACTACGGTGCTTAATTAAATCAAGTTTAGCTAGTAGGTCTTCTAAATCTTTTAGCGTTCTATTTTTAAGGTTATTTACACCTTCAAAGACATCTAAGCCATTAACTATATTTCTACCATATACTTGGGCAATCGTTCCTGGCTGCTCCAAACTTAAAATGGCACGACCGATACTTTTCTTTAATAGTTGATTAAACTTAGCTTCACTTATATATTCTTTATCATTATTAAAGATATCCTCAATAAACTTAGTGAAGCTTTCGATATCATTACCTTCACCACTGACAAAGATATGACCATAGTCCTCATCTAGGGCTATATCAACATCAAAGTAATCATTAACTAAATCTTGATCTAGCCAATCTTGATACTTTGGATTTACTGATGAGAATAACATATCTAAGTAAATGTCTAAAAGATTTTCCATTAAATCAATTTTTAAAGGGTCAAATTCTCCATGTTTAAATTTATAACCAATTGCTAGTTTACCCTTATTAAGGTCCATATCAAATTCACTATACTCATTGGCAACACTTTCTAACTCTTCTGGATAATCTCGTTCTAATTTAACTGCTTCACTAAATGTCTTATCACTCATAACATCTTCAATAAACTTAAATGTATCTTCAATATCATCGTTTGTTGCTCCTACAAGATACATTTGTGCTGGGTGATAGTTAAGTTTATATGCTATCTCTAAATCCGCTAGTGTCGTCTTAGAAACACTTTCTACACTTCCTCCAATATCCTCATTGAATGGTAGGTGATGATAGAGGTTTTTTAGCATTGAGAAGTATAGTTTGAAATCAGCCATACCATCATACATCATTAACTCTTCGATAATAATACCCTTCTCCTTTTCAACACTTGCTGGTGGAATCGTTAAATCAAAGACAAAATCTAATAATAATTTTAATGATTTTCGATATTCATCATTAGTCGTACTAAAGTAGTACTGTGTCATTTCATAGCCTGTTGAAGCATTTGAGCTTGAACCATATTCTGAGAATTTCTCCATAACATCGAAGCCCTGATAATCAAACATTCTATGTTCTAAAAAGTGAGCAACACCTGGTGGTAAGTGATATTTATTACCATGTTCATCTATTTGATTATAATCAGCTGCTCCATAAGGTGTTAAAAGCGTAAAGAAATTATTATGAAAATCAGGTTTTTCAAACAAGACAACTTTTAAACCACTGGCTAATGTCTTTGTATAATATGTTTCTAAGAAATCTTCATTATATATTTTTTTCATTACTATCATCCTTTACCATCTTATATACAGTGTTTAATTCTAACCTTTTAGCAATCTCAATTATCTCTTCCATCTTAATGTCTTTCACTAAATTTATTAAGTCATCTGTATTAGCATTTTCTTTTAAGATTATTTTTCGATATTCACTATCGACAATTCGGCGACTCGAATCATTTGTTTGATAGAAGGAGTTGATCATCATCTTTTTAGCTGAACTAAATAGTTCGTCACTAACTTCATTGTTAATGATGCGCTTAATTTGGATATCCGCAAGTTCAATTACTTCATCCTCACTACCATCACGAACTCCTGAGCTGATCGCTAAAACACCATCATAGCCAATAACCATTGATCTTACAGAATAACATAAACTACGTTTCTCTCTGACTTCTTGAAATAAGAAACTATTTGGTAGTTGGCCAAGTACCATTGACATTAGCTGGAGTGCCCAATATTCTCTTCCAACATTTTTTGTCTTAGTATTATAAACAACACTAATATAAGGTGATGGAATATTTCGTTTATTTACTATTTGTTTAACTTCACTACTTTCTACTAAGTAGCTACTTTCTCTTATTTCACTATTATGCTTTTTAAAATATTTCTTAAATAAGGTATCAACACGTACTTTTTCTACATCACCAACAACAATAACTTGCAGACTATCATTAGCTAAGACATCTTCATATAAACTTTTAATATTAGCTAAAGTTAATTCATTTAATGCTTCTAAACTTCCAAAGCGGGAGTTTTCTAAAGGATAATTCTTGCCGGCAATTCTAAGTGAATCTAAGATGACATAAGAGTTTAAATTTTCACTCTCGCGATTTATTAAATCCGTTAAAACAGTCTTAGCTTCAGTAAATATTGCCTCAGTTAATAAGGGCTTATAAATAAGTTCACTTAGCATCTCTACTTGTTGTTCCAAAAGATCCTCATCAACATACTTACTTGATAAAGCTGAAAGGCTTAATTCAATAACATGACTCTTTCCATAATTTGAGACTGTTGAGCCTAAATTTGCCCCAAACATATTATCTAATTTTTCATTCATTAAAACTTTAGTATTATATTTACTACTTCGATCGCTTAACATAATAGCTAAGATAGCTCGTGCTGTTAAGTCAGATTGATTGTTACTTGAAAATCTCAAACTAAGTAAGATATCTTTAAACTTTTTCTCTTGTATAATTACAATATTTTCCATTAATCTTCCTACTTCCTATTGAACCATTATACATTATATTATAAAGATTGTGCTAGATAGAACTAATCGTGTATAATATCGCTAAGGATGTGGATAAAATGAGTTCATATGAGTTAATAACAGACTTTTATGAGTATTCGATGGCATATGCTTTATTTAAACAAAATAAACATGAAACAATTGGATACTACGATGTATTTATTAGAACAATTCCCGATTCAGGGGGCTACTATATTTTTAATGGTTTACATAAGATTATTGAGTATATTGAAAACTTCAAATTTAGTGAAGAACAACTTAATTACTTAGAAAGTGTTGGCCATTATGATAACGACTTTATTGAGTATTTAAGAAACTTAAAATTAAAGTTAAGTATTTACTCAGTAAAAGAAGGTACGCCAGTATTTGCCCATGAGCCGGTAATGACAGTAATTGGGTCATATCTTGAAGCCCAACTTATTGAATCATTTATTCTGCAGGCGATAAACTACTCATCACTAGTCGCAACAAAAGCGAGTAGAATCTTCCAAATTGATAAGAGTAAATCATATCTAGAATTTGGGACAAGAAGAGCACACGGATCAGATGCCTCAGTTGAAGGCGCAAGAGCAGCATACCTTGCTGGCTTTGACGCAACAGCATGTACAGAAGCTGGCTTAAAATATAATATACCAGTCTCAGGAACAATGGCCCACAGCTACATTCAAATGTATGATGATGAGTTTGACGCATTCTTAGACTTTGCAGAAGTTCACAAGAGTAAAACAACCTTATTAGTTGATACATATAACACATTAAAATCAGGAGTACCAAATGCAATTAGAGTTGCTAAGGAATACTTAATACCTAATGGCCACAAATTAGCAGGCATTAGACTTGATAGTGGAGACCTAGCATATCTTGCTAAAAGATCACGAGCTCAACTTGATGAGGCAGGACTTTATGACACTAAGATTGTCGTTAGTAACTCATTAGATGAGTACACAATAACTGATCTATTAAACCAGGGAGCACCAATCGATATCTTCGGAGTTGGTGAACGCTTAATCACCTCTAGATCACACCCAGTAATGGGAGGAGTTTATAAGATCGTTGCCTCAATGAATGAGGATGGAGAGGTTTTACCAACCATTAAATTAAGTGATACGATTGAAAAAGTTACTAATCCAGGATTCAAACGTATTTATCGATTCTTTGATAAAACGACTAATAAAGCCATGGCTGACTTAATAGCTCTGCACAATGAAACTATCAGTGAGGATGAATATGAGATTTTTAGCCCTACTGAACCGTGGAAACGTAAACTATTAACTAACTACTATGTTAAAGAATTACAAGTTCCAATCTTTACCAATGGTAACCTAGTCTATGATGTACCAACACTTGATGAAACTAGAATTTATCACCAAGAACAAATGGAAACATTATGGCCAGAAGTTAAAAGATTGAATCAGGCTCATAAATATTATGTTGACCTTTCACAAGAATTATTCGATTTAAAGAATAGATTAGTCGAAGAAAAAAGATCACAAGGATTCCATAAACAATAATAAAAATACGCTAATCAAAATTAGCGTATTTTTTTATTCATATTTAGCAACAATCATTTTTTCAAGTTCTAATTCACGATCACTCTTAGCTTTAATAAACATAGACTCAAGATAATCTACACCAATGACTTTATTACCATAGGCAAGTACTGGTGGTGTTTGCAGACGTTTGAAGTGATTAATTTCAAAGGTTCTTAAAAACCAATTAAAGTCTTCTATAAAGGCTTCTCCATTTAATAATCCATAGAAGTCTAACCATTTAGATATCTCTAAATCTTTAAATTGATTATCTAAGTACATACTTAGAATATCCTCACGACGATAAGTGAGTACTAAATCAAGTAAGTAGTCATGGTAGAACCATTTCATAGGATCAAGTTGATTATCCTTAAGTTCAGCTGATGGGGCAAGCTCAAAGCTTATTGTGTAATTATCAACTTTAGGTATTAAGTTATGAGCTACTACTTCATCATTGAAGTATTCATTAATTTGCTTAGCTAGTTCAAATACTTCTATCTTTAAAAGATCTCCTATTATTGAAAGTGCTCCAATTGTATCTCCGTAGAGTGTTGCATATCCTAAGGCAAGTTCTAACTTATTTCCATTATTTGAGATAACGGCATTTTCAAGACTCGAGAAGCCACCTAGTAAGTGTCCTCTTGTTCTAGCCTGAATATTTTCATATGTTAGTGTGTCAATCTCATTATAGCCAGCATCATTCATTATCTTTAGATAACTATTAACTTCTTCATCAATATTAACGTTATAGTGTTTTACCTTTAGTTTATGCGCTAAAGATTGAGCATTGTTGACAGTTTTATCACTATTGTATTTACTACGTAGATTATAGGATATAACCTTCTCACTTCCTAAGGCAATACTTAAGAGTGACAAGGTAACGGCACTATCAAGACCGCCTGAATTACCTAACAACCATTTCTTATCTACTCCAAAATTACTATCCGAAAATACTTTTATTCCATATACTAACTCTTCTAAGATACTAGCTTTCTTCATTGGGAAATCTTCTAATAGTCCGTAGTGGTTAAATCTAGCATTACTGATAACTTTATTATTTATATTTATATAGCTTGATCCACCATTAATAAAGACAGTTTTATTAGAATTACTTATTCCTAGTGTATTTGCGTAGACAGTATTTTGCTGATCAAAGTTTAAAGTATGGTTAACTGGGCTACTATCAAGTACTACTTTTAACTTATCACTCTCATTAAAATCACTTCTAAAGCTAAAGAGGATTTCTTGATCATTAATCATTAAACTTAGATTTTCTTTCTTATCAAAGTATTTAAGTTCTGAAAACTCACGTTTATTTAGATTTTCTTTGTAAGATGTAAATTCTTTTTGATTGTATAAAATACTTGCGACAACATATCTTTTATCAGCTTCTTTTTTAATACTTCCAAAGACAATTACTATTTGATCGCTTAATGTTTTTAACTTTTTTGTATAGTATTCAATCTCGGCATAGAAATTATTATCGAAAAACCAATCGGCACAGGCATAACCAGATAAACTATACTCACCAAAAACAATCATCTCATAATCAGAGTTTATTGCTTCTTTAATTAATTCTTGCATCGCTAAATAGTTTGCTTTAATATCTTTACTCTTAACATTAAATTGTCCGACTGTAATTTTCATAATTATCTCCCTGCTACCCCATTGTACATTTGACCATTCTCAAGTTTAACACCTTTGTATTGGTATAACTCGCTAACAGTAACGAATTGATATTCATCTTTATATTCATCTAATAGTTTCATTCCAGCATTTACTGATGGCTCATATAAGTCATGCATTAAGATAATAGCTCCATCAAAGATTGTATTTCTAACACTTTGAATATTACTCGCTTCATCTCTTGTTCTCCAGTCTTCAGTATCAATTGACCACATAATTAACGGTGAATTAATTTTAGATCTTACCGTATCATTAGATGCGCCATATGGAGCTCTAATTAGAACACTATCTTGTTTGGTAATTTCTTTGATTTGCTCATTCATCGTATCTGTTTGATATTTTAAGGCATCATCACTTATAGTATTAAAGTTTGGGTGATTATATGAGTGATTGGCAATCTCATGACCTAATTGACTAATTTCTTTTACTAAATCTTTATTTAATTCAATTCTTTCTCCTAGCCAGAAGAAAGTTATCGCGCTATTGTTAGCATTAAAATATTCTGCAACTGGCAGTGATGTTGGGCGGTGAGGACCATCATCATAAGTTAAGGCAACCATTGCTTTATTAGGATCAATATAGCGAATGTTACTTAAGTCTGGACGTGTATACTCTTTATCAAAACGAGTAATAATATCATCATTTACATAAGCTAGTGCATCTGAATAAGCTAGCGTAACTGTTGTAAAGTTATCAATTGAAAAGTCTTGTGCACTAAAGTTAAATTCAATGCCTTCACTTGTAAAGTTAGCATATTTAAATAAGTCTTTATCATATGTTGTATTTAAATACATATTCTTATTGTATTTTAAGTTTTCAGACTCGGCTAGCTTAGCTCTTAATAACATTGATAAGCCTTTTAAGTCTTCATGTGCAACAGTGCTTAAATCTAATACCTTATTGTTTTTTAAGTCAATATTACTAACACCATAAATATCTTTAATATTTTCACTAGCATTTGTATATTTTAAATTAAGAAATGATCTCTCTTCATCAATACTACCAGCAACATTAATATCTAGATTAGCATTCGTTGTAAAGATGTTCGCATTTTCTTCAACAACGCGCGCAATTTCACTCACTATTACTTCATTTAATTTCTTATCGTTAGTGAATGTGACATTGAAATTAATATTTTCATACTCTTCAATCTTATATTCTTCAGCTGTTTTAAATGCCAATGGTTCATTAACAAACAATGTTGTAACTACTGTTTTTACTACAAATAAACTCATAGCAACTGCCACTAATAAACCTAAAATTATAAAAGGTTTTCTAACTCTTCTTTTCCCACGTTTCACACTTTTTATATTGTTCATTTTATATACCTCTTTGTCTAAATATTTCAAAACTTAATATAGCACAAGCACTACTTCCATTAATTGCATTTTTAAAATCATTAGCGTACGGAATGTAAATATTATTGTCAGTTAAGGCTTGGAGTTTGCTAGATAAACCTCTTTTTTCACCACCAATAGCAAGTATTATGGCATCCTCAAATTCTGTCTTATATAAGCTTTTAGCATCTTTACGATTAGCTGCATACATCTTTAAACCTTTTGCTTGTAAATCTTTTACTACTGATACAATATCATCACTTGCATAAAGGTTAATAAACTCACTAGCTCCAGCACTACTTTTAGTAACGACATTACTAACATCACTCCAGTTTCGACTTGGAACTATTACTCCATTACAACCAGCTGCATATAGTGATCTTAAGCAGTAGCCAAAGTTAAATGGATCTTCAATACCTTCAAGTATAGCGATAAAGGGTTTTTTAGCTTTTAGCATCTCTTCTAAATCATCATATCTTCTACTTGATACAAGTGCTAAAACACCACCATGACCTGATTCACTATAAACTTCTAAATCACTATCTTCACAAAAAACAACTTCAATATCCTTACTCTTACATAGGCGAATAAGGTAGGCAATATTTTTGCTATGTTTCTTTTGGCTAATTAAAACTTTATAAACATCACGTTTATTTGCCTCAACAACTGCCTTTACTGATAGTACACCTTCTACAAAATGTTCCATTTTATCTAACCTTTTCTAATAAAGTAATCCTCTTCTACTAAGAGATCACTTTCAATCCAAACTTTACTCATTGGATTATTACAAATATAAATTTCTTCATCACTTTCAAAGTCTCTTCCTGACTCAAATGTGTAATGGTAGACCTCTTCACCTGGGCCAAAGAACTCTAAGGTGTCACCCTTTTCAAACTTGTTTCTAACTTCTATTAAAATTTGCTTATCTTTTACTTCAAGAACACGACCTAAAAAGTCGTGAGTAACTCTTTCAGCATGGACTTTATAAATATGTTCATCCTCACTTGGATCATTACCATAAAAGCCACTAGCAACTGGTCTATTTTCCGCACGTGTTATTTCACTTATATGTTTAGCTAGGCGCTCTTCACTAATATCTCCATTTGAATATATTTCATCAATTAAATGTCTATATCCACGTACTACTGTAGCTATATAATATAACGATTTCATTCTTCCTTCAATCTTTAGACTTGAAACATTAGCATCAATTAAAGCTTTAATATATTCTGCCGACATTAAATCTTTAGAACTTTGAGAATATAAAACTTCTGGATCAGATATTAATTCATCATTTTCATATACGTAGTATGACCAACGGCATGATTGGGCACAGCCACCACGATTAGCATCTCTTAAAGTCATATAGTTACTTAAGGTACATCTTCCTGAGAAGTTTGAGCACATTCCTCCATGTATAAAGGCTTCAATATCAACATTTGAGTTTTTAGTAACATTTACTACTTCCTCAATTGAAAGCTCACGTCCAAGGACAACACGTTTAATTCCTAGGTCTTCATAAAATTTAACTGCCAGTGAATTTAGTGTCGACTGTTGTGTACTTAAGTGAACTTCCATACTCGTATTTAAAGCTAATACTTTCTTAGCTATATATACTGAGGCACAAATTACCGCCGTAACTCCAACTTCTTCCAATTGTAATATATATTCTTTTAAACCATCTAAATCTTCATCATGTGGCAGCATATTTATAGTTACATGAATATGTGCCGAATATTTTTTAGCAAAGTCTACACCCGCTTTAATGTCTGGTATATCAAAGTTTGATGCACGTGATCTTAGTGAGAAACGCTTACCACCAATAAATACCGCATCAGCTCCATACATAACAGCAATCTTTAAACGAGCTAAATCACCTGCAGGTGCTAATAATTCTATTTTATTCATTATTTTACCTCACTTGTCTTCGTTTGATAGAAAATATCATCGAAGTTATATTCTGGATATTTAACTTCTAAGTATTCTAAAAACTTATCATCACGACCTAATATCATCGCCTCATATACGTGTAAAATATCTTCTATTACCTCTTTAGCTAAGAAAATACCATCAATTCTAAAATACTTAAATGGTGCATTTAATAATTCTTTTAAGTAATTAAAACTATGGAAAACATATTCACTATAAATATATGAGCCATGTTTATCTTCATAGATTGGCATTAATCCTTCACGAGTACGCTCTTTTAATCTAATATCAAAGTTATTATCTAAATCCTTATCTTTCTCAATATAATTAAAGTAGTTTGATAAAACTTTTCGTTTACTATAAGACATTAGTAAATAGCCACTAATAATAATTCCAACTTTATTTGGATTATTATTCGCAATCTCTATTTTCTCTTCTAAAGTAAGCTCATTAGCTAATTCTAAGCCCATAATATTTAGAGCTGTATATTCTTTAACATCCTCACTATTAACTATCGTCATACCTGGACTATAAATAAGTTTTGATTCCATATTCAATTGTTTCGCCAGCATATATACTGCCATATCAGAAAAGAATATTCCTGTAATATCTAATTTTTTAATCCACTCTAAATGTAGTTTCAAAGCTGTTAATTCTTCTTCAAAGATCATTTTATTTACTAAAAGATAAACCTTCTTACCTTTTTCATTACATTTTAATGTTAATCCTTCAATTTGTTTATTTGAAAAGCTGTGGTCATTGGCAATCGAAAACTCTTCTGGCGCAATAACGATACTTGGATATTTATCAATATCTTCTAGTACCCCTTTAAACGTTGTGATTATTTCCATAAACATCTCCATTCCTCAACTATACATTTTAACATATTTTCGGCTGAATTAAATAAGAGGAAAAAATAATCATTATTTTTTCGACATAAGTAAATTTCAATTGCCTAATCTTAATAAATTAGGTATAATTTCATTTGAGAAGAGGGATAGTTAATGGGTGATTATTCAGTTGAGAGTTTAAGATCAAGAGCAAACCTAACTCTAGTTTATATGCGTTCTTCTTATCGTAATGGGATCTTTAAGATAAGTGAAACAGAGTATCCTGTTGATAAGGTGAATCGCGCTAACCTTCGCTACAATGAAGTATATGATTATCGAATATCACATTTAAATACCGTAATGCCTGATAACTTAGCCTATGGCTGTTATGAGGTATACGTTCTAAAATGTGATGATGATAATAGTGATATTATAAAGTATCACCATAAGCTAGCATCAAGTACCGCAATTGATTTAAAGATTAGATTAAATTCAGTTGAGGCTGATTTAAACGCAGCTTTAGATTATCTAAATAAATTAGAAATGAAGACTCAATAGAGTCTTTTTTAATATCAAAAAGCCCCTTTCGGGGCTTTTTTAGAATCTGTACTATAAGTATTTTTACGCTATACATAACTCCTACAATTTATCATTGTATCTGGTACTAAATGTCTCACTAAGCGTGATCTTCCATAAGCACATCCTCGATTTGATCAAAACAACTACTTATATTTATCCAATTAATAATAGCTTGTACAGATTCTTTGTATAAATATATGTAACATTATTTTCAAATTACTTAAATCTTCAAATTAAACAATATTTAATTATTAATTGGTTAATTTTTTGAATTACAGTTGAATAAGTTATAAGTCTCATACTTATCACACTTAATGAATGTAAATACATAACATGTGTACTTATGGTTATAATAATTTGCATAGATGCTAAAAACATATTTAGATAAATATGTGAAATCTATTAAATTATTAAGTCTCTATGCACCTTTACCTTACACCTATTTGTAAGCGTTGTCAACAGTAATAATATAATTTAAAAAACTAAGTATACATATTTATATACTTAGCCTTTTAATTATCGATTATCTAACAAAAATCTTACTGAGTGATCCCAATCAATATTACTAATTGAAGATAAAATCATATCCTGAATTAATAACTTTAACTTTGGTGTCTCTTTAACCTCAAATAAGAATTCCTCTAAATCAAGTTCCCCATCCCATGATTCCATAAATGCATTGTATGCCGCCTCTTCAGCTTGTTTAGTCATGTATAAGAAATACTTTTGCATTTCAACCCCATCAAATACGCTCATTACTTTAGTTTGTTTCATATGTATCTCCTCCTGTATATACATAATAAAACATCTATAGGACATATACTGTCCTTAATCAATTATTACTTGAACACTACTTCCTTCATCATCCTTCGTAACGATAATTTGTTGAGAGATTAAATCTTTTAATTCCTTAACATGAGAAATAACCCCAATCATTCGATCACTATTTGCGACATCATTTAAAGTATTGATCGCATTATCTAAGTAATCATCACTTAAAGTTCCAAAGCCTTCATCAATAAATAAAGCATCCATAAAGATTCCCCCAGAAGCATAGACAATCGCATCTGATAAACCTAAAGCTAAGGATAGTGCCGTATTAAATGATTCACCACCACTAAGACTCTTAACATCTCTTTGATTACCATAATGGTGATCAATAATATCAAGATCAAGACCACCTTGTGATCTTAAATCCTTTTGATCTACTCTTCTAACTAGTTCGTATTGATTATTACTCATAATCTTTAAACGCTTATTAGCATAATGAATCACTTTATCAAAGTAAGCCATTTGAGCATAAGTCTCAAATTGAATACGTGATTTACCACTAAGGCTACCAGAGGCAGTATCCGCTAATATTTGATAATCTTGATACTCTTTTTCAACTAATATTATCTCTTCACTAAGTTTCTCTAACTTAAGTTTAAGATCACTATTATGTTCATTAATTGCTAGTAGTTTATGTCTTTCATCACTACTCAATAAAAGTTCATTATTTAATTTAGTAATCTTCTCATTTAATTCATCAACATTACTAAACTCTAAATCCTTAGATAATTCTTTATACTCGCTATAAAGCGCACTTACCTTAAGAACTTCTTCATTATAATCACTAACAGTCTTAGTCAAATCATCAATCTTAAGTAAATCCTCTTTAAACTGTAAGAAGACTTCCTCACTCTCAAAGTTCTTCAATAACTCTTCTTGATACTTTGAATTACTTAAAACATACTCTGCCTCTAATTTGATTAAATTATTAGAACTCTCTGAATATCTTGTCTTAAACTCGACAAGCTTATCACTGATAAGCTTATACTTATCATTGATAGAACTTATTAAAGTAGTATTATCATCTTTCTCTTTAAGTAATATTTCTATTTGCTTATTTAAAAGTTCAAGTGAGCTAAATTCTTTATTCTCAATTAAAGTTTTGTACTTAGCCTTATTTTCAATAAGTAAATCTAATTCTTCTTGATTCTTTTTAATTAAGTAATTAAGATCAAAGTCAGTTTCATTATCATTTCTTAACTTATTAACAGAGTCAAGATCAAGTTTTGAAAGTAGTAAACTCTCATTATATACAATTGATAACTTATCTAATTCACTCTTTTTACTCTCAAGTTTATTTAATAATTCATTTAGCTCACTAATTTTGGCTAAGTTTAACTCTTTAATATTTAGATACTCACTATCAATATCACTTACTTTAAGTAGAGCTTTTTTAGGATGATTAAGTGAGCCACAAACAGGACATGCTTCATCAGCTTTTAACTTACTCGCTAAAATACCTACCTGACTATCTAAAAATAGTGCTTCAAGTTCATCATACTTTTTACTAAGCTCTAAACTTTCAGCTTTTTTACTCTGATAAGTAAGTAAGTCGCTTTCATATTCTTTTTTAAGTTTATTATATTTAAGATAATTACTATAAACAATATTTGCTATTGAAGATTTAATTTTTAATAAATTACTCTCACTAACACCAATACTATCCTTTATCTCATAAGCAAGAATATAATCTTTCTTTAGATTATTATAAGTATTAATATCCTTATTTAACTTATCTACTAAAGTTTGATACTTTTCTATCTCACTATACTCTTTACTAACGACTTCAAACTGCTTACTCAAGTCATTTAGCGTACTTACTAATTTCTCGTTAATATCCTTTTCAATCTTTAAGTTTTTACTATCACCCGCTACTTTATTATAAAGGTGAATTAGCTGTGACTTAATTATATTTAACTTTAATAATTTTTCTTCTATTAACTCTACCGAAGTTTTCTTTGCTATAAGTTCTTGATACTTTTTATCATGTTTATTGTAAGTTTCTATTATTTGATTATTATTCTTAGCCAGTGTTAAGTCTTTATTTAAATCACTTATTTTACTATTTAAATCGGCTTCTAAGTTTTTAAAGTCTGCAATCTTTTTATCATTAAGGATAATACTCTTTGATAACTTCTTACTTACTTCTTCATTATGATAATTATCTAAAAGATAGAAATCTTCATCTAAGTCCTTAACACTATGTAGATGACTATTATACTCAGTAATGATTCTTTGATATTCAAGTTTTTTTATTGATAAATTACTCTTTAATTCATTTTCAAAGTCTAAATAGAAATCAGTCTTAAAGATTGTCCTTAAAATTTCTTTTCTATCTGAGGTATTGGCACTTAAAAACTTTTGGAAGTCATTTTGGGCAATCATAACTATTTGAGAAAATTGGTTTTGATTAATCTTTAATATTTCTAAGATTTTATTATTAACCTCGTTTATACCACTAATTTCTTCCTTAGTCGGAAGAATAAGGTTGGCACTTGCCAACTCATCAGTTTCGCCCTCTCCACTTAGTTTAGCGCGTCTGTAACTTGGATTGCGGCTAATTGTATATTCTTGATTGTTATATTCAAAACTAAGCTCTACGTAGGTTTTAGTCCTACTATCACTAGAGCGATTTCTTAGCATACTAACATCACGCATACTACCACTAGCCTTACCGTATAAGGCATATGATATCGCATCGAAAATAACCGTCTTACCAGAGCCGGTATTACCACTAATTAGAAAGATTTCATTAGTATTAAATTGACTAAAGTCGACAATAACTTCCTGATCATAAGGACCAAAGGCTTGGAGTTTTAATTTAATTGGACGCATTATCATCGATCCTTTCTATTACTGAGTTTACAATCTCGCGTTGCTCATCACTTAAGTCTTGATTATTTTGAAGTTTAAAGAAATTAGTAAATAAATCAATCGTCGATATATCATCAGTATCAAGATCATTATCTACTAGACTATCTTTTTTAGTTCGCATATTATCAAAGTCTAGTGTCATAATATTATTAAACTTTGAGCGTAGTTTGCCCATTGCGTCAATAAGATTTTCATCTAGAAGCGTTATAAACATATAGTCATCACTAGCTTCTAAGTTTAAAATATTTTCTAAGTAATCTTTTACACTTTTAAACTTAAGAAGTGATTCTATCTTTAATAATTCATAGCTAACTTCGCCCTTTTCTTTTAGGTCAATGAAAACAACTGACTTACTACTACTTATTTCTGACTCTGAGTATGGTGTAATTGAACCACTGTAGCGTATAAAATCACTCATCAATCTTTGGGGCTTATGTAAATGTCCAAGGGCAGCGTAGTCAAAGTCAATTAAGTGATTATAGGCAACACTTTCACTACCTCCAACTGAGATAATTTCTGACTCACTAATCTCTTCACTACCACTGGCATAAAACTGATGGCCGACAAAGACATTACGTTCATTATAGTTAATTTCTTCTTTACTTAATGTGTAGGCAACAGCCTCATTATATGTTGAAATTGTCGGATCATATAGTCTAATATCACTTGGTTTAATAAATGGTAGTAAGTAAAAAGTAACTTCTCCAAAGTCATCTTCTAAAGTAACTTTAGCTAAGCTGCCATTATATTTACCTACAATATAAATATCTTGGTTTACTAAAAGTGACTTAGCAAATTGTAGTTTAGTTCCTGAGTCATGATTTCCGGAGATAATTAAACACTTTACTTTTAACTTTGAAACTTCTAAAAGAAACTTATCAAAAAGTTCTACTGAACTATCACTTGGTGTCTTTTTATCATAGATATCACCAGCAATAATTAGCGTGTCAATTTTATACTCGCTTAAGTAGCCAAGTATTTGTTTAAGGCTATGCTCTTGCTCATTCAGCATTGAATAGCCATTAACGACTTTTCCAATATGTAAGTCTGCCGTATGTAAAATGCGCATCTTAGTCCTCCTCGTATAAGTCTTTTAAAACTTGATATTCATTCTTTAAGATTTCACGAATATTTTTTGGCTCTAAGAGCTCAACAAATATACCTAGTGATTGAACTAGGTTAACAATTATTCGATCACCCGCTAAATCAAATGTCATTATATAGTGATCTGAAAACTCTTCAACTTTTTGATTATCTCCATATTGATAGTCAAGAAGATCATGGTTTCCTTTACTTATCTTTAATTTTACTGGATATGTTTTATAGACATTTTTTGAGAAGGCACTATTGTTATTATCTTTTATAAAGTTTTCATTAAATGAGTATTTTTTATTTATTAGTCTAATATCTAGAAAACGACTTAACCTTAAAGTACGAAAAGAGTCACTACTTGTATCATAGTAACCTTTTATATAATGGATATTATTGAATATTTGAAATTGTTGAGGGCGAAATTCACGCCATTTAATATCGCTTGTATTACTTTGACTTTGATATTTGATTTCAACACGATTCTTTTTAATCATCGCTTCATTCAATGTTTTGTGGATATTATCTATTTGTTTAATCTTGCTTGCTAACAGCGCTCTTGTCGTATAGATTTCCGGAGTATATGTTGACTCCAATTGTGATTGAATAGAGATAATATTTAATGTTTTTAATACATCTTCTTTATTACTTATATCACTACTAGATATCGTATTTTCAATTGTTTGCCAGTGTTCTTTTTCAATATCACTTAAGCGTACTGGTAAGATGATATTTGACTTATTTAAGCGATAGCCACCATGGGGGCCACTTATTGACTCAATATCATAACCTAAGTCTCTAAGATCACTGATGATTCGTCTAATACTTCTTGAACTTAAATCAAACTCTTCAGCAAGTTCATTTCCCTTAACGAGATAATTTTTATTATATAAATATGAAAGAATGTTAATCGTTAATATTAATTGTGATTTTACTTCATTCATAATTTATACCTATCTTTCATTAAATAGTGTTCCTAAGTAAACATAAAATATTGCTAGAATGTAATTACCATAGTTAATATATGCTAAAAAGTTAGAAAATATATTTAGTGGTATTAAGTTAATATCATATAAGAATAAGAATATTAACAATACAACGATGACAATATGACGTAGTGAGAAGCCACTTAATTTACTCTTACTAAAGTTTAGTGACATTCCAAATGAAAATAGCATTACAACATGGAAAAAGTAATAAACATTTCCCCCAAATATTTGTGGCAGGTAGCGATTAAGTAAGTTTAATATAAAACTTCCAATAATTAATATTCCAAGTGGTACCAAATACCTTCTAATAACTTTATCCATTTACATCTTCCTTTTCTAATACTTTAATTCTTAACTTTCCACCTAAATAAATATAGATGGGAATAATAAAACATGTTACTAATTGGGCGATAAATAGTTCTAAACTACCTAGCTCAACAAATAAGACTGATCTCAATAGTGGATAGTTCATCATAATAAAACTTGTATATATACTACGGTAGGCAAAAATAAACTGTAGTAGAGCAATAATTAAAAATATCGTTAATAGTAAGCTAAGGATTATTAAACTAAGATTCTTATTCTTTTTATCTAAATCATCGTAATTGTTTCTTGCGATCATAATTAAATAGCCACATAGTATATATGGTAAGCCTGCAATAAGCATTGAAATAATAACATAAGCAAAATTAAAGCCGGCGTTTGCAATAAACGAAAGTGGTCGCTCTAACTTAATTGTTAGTGAGAAGACAAATGTATAGGCTAGCGCAAATAGTATTGTCGCAAGTATGCCTTTTATTGCATCAGCATTTATTTTAAATTTCGTCTTCATGAGTAATCCCCTTTTCCTTATAATCTTTGTATGAGAATGCACATCCACAGTACTCTTGTTTGTACATATCATACTTATCAATAATAGCCTTACTCTTTAAAAGACCATCTTTTTTCTTAAAGTCACTAAAGAAGTATTTGTCTGACTTATATTTTTCATTTAAATCTTCCCCAATCTCATTTAAGATTATTGAGTTTTTATGTCTTGATATTGTCATAACAGTCGTAAAGTAGTCAAAATTATATTCTAGGGCATAGCGATATGCTTCATCCATTCTTAAATTATAACAGTGTTGACAACGTAGTCCACCTTCAAAGCCATCATTAACTTTCGCTAATTCCTTATGAAATGAGACTGTATCATATTCAAGTTGAATTACTTGAATATTAAGGTCAAACTGTTTATTAACATCATTAGTATAAGCAATTAATTCATTTACACGAGTATTATATTCTGCCTCTGGAAAGATATTAGAGTTGTTGTACAAGAGTGTTAAGTCGAAGTACTCACTTAACATAATCATCGTATAACTATTGCAGGGAGCACAACAAGAGTGTAGTAAAAGTGACGGCTTTTTAGCTAAGCCACTAATTTTACTAAACTTCTCTTGTGAGAGATTATAATAAAAGTTTTTGTTTCTATTTACTCTATCCACATCATATCTCCAAATGAGAAGAAGCGATATTCTTCTCTAACTGCTTTTTTGTATGCTTCCATTAATAAGTCGTAGCCACCAAATGCACTTACTAACATCATTAATGTTGATTCTGGTAAGTGGAAATTAGTAATCATTACATCACTACTTAATATCTCAATTCCAGGGTAGATAAAAATGCTTGTACTTGAGCGCTCAGCTTTAAATTTGTTAAACTTTTTATAGTTTGATTCTAAGGTTCTGATACTCGTACTTCCGACAGCGATGATTCTCGTTTTATTTTTCTTCGCCAGATTTAGCGCTCTAGCAGTTTCTTCACTTATTTCATATGTTTCACTATGCATATTATGGTCATTAATATCATCTACCTTCATTGGTAAAAATGTTCCAAGTCCAACATGTAAGGTAATGTAGTGAATATTTACTCCTAAGTCTTTTAATTCCTTTAAGACTTCTTTTGTAAAGTGAAGTCCAGCCGTTGGTGCTGCCGCACTTCCACGGTTTTTAGCATAAACTGTTTGATATCTATCATCATCTTCTAATTGCTCTTTTATATATGGTGGTAGTGGAATATTTCCAATCTCATGTAAGACTGAGTATAGATCACCTTCATAAGATAGGCTAAATTCTCTTTCACCATTTTCTAATATTTTTGTACATTTTAAATATAATTTGTCTGATACATTAATAATTGTATCTAACTTAACTACTTTGGCATTTCCAACTAATGTTTCCCAGCGATCTTTAGCTACTTCTTTTAATAGTAAAATTTCAACTCTTGCCCCTGTTTCCTCTTTTACTCCAAACAATCTTGCCGGTATTACCTTCGTATCATTTAAGACTAGTGTATCGCCTTTTTTAAAGAGTTTTTTGATATTGTAAAAATGATCACTTACTAAAGTATTATCTTTAGAATTCACGATCATCATTTTACTATTAGCACGTTTTTCAAGTGGGGTTTGAGCTATTAAATGTTCTGGTAAGTCAAAATTAAAGTCACTTTTATTCATTTAGAAACCTCTTGAATCAACACTATTATAGCCAAACTTTTCAAAGTACTCTTCTTTAAAGTCTAAGAAACGGTCTTCTTTAATAGCAATCTTACTATCTTCCATCAGTTTAATTAAAAATCTTAGGTTATGAATTGATGTTAGTCTTAATCCTAAACCTTCATTTACTCTTAATAAGTGTCTAATATACGCTCTACTATAGTTACGGCATGCGATACAATCACATTCTGCATCTATCGGTGAGAAGTCTTCTTCATATTGTTTGTTTTTAATATTGACGCGTCCTGTACTCGTCATTAGCGCACCATTTCTAGCAATTCTAGTTGGTAGTACACAGTCAAACATATCTACTCCACGAAGGACACCTTCTAACATAGCATCTGCTGATCCAACGCCCATTAAATAACGAGGTTTGTCTTCGGGTAAGTGTTTAATTGAGTAGTCGATCATTTTATACATTACTTCCTTACTCTCACCAACACTCGTTCCGCCAATTGAGTAGCCTAAAAAGTCCATTTCAACTGTTTTCTTCGCTGAGTATTCTCTTAAGTCTTCAAATTCTCCACCTTGGACAATTCCAAATAAAGCTTGTTTTGGGTTATTGTGTGTATCTTGTCCACGTTTTGCCCAACGTAGTGTTCTCTCAACACTATCTTTCATATATTCATAAGTTGCTGGGTATGGAGGACATTCATCAAAGCTCATAATAATATCTGCTCCTAGTTTATTTTGAGTTTCAATTGATACTTCTGGACTCATAAATTCTTTAGCTCCATTAATATGGTTTCTAAACATAACTCCTTCTTCTGTGATAGTTCGATTATCACTTAGTGAGAATACTTGAAAACCACCACTATCTGTTAGTATTGGTCCATTGTAGTTCATAAAGCCGTGTAGTCCACCTGCTTTTTCTACTAAATCCGCTCCTGGTCTTAACCATAAGTGGTATGTATTCGCTAAAATAATTCCAGAGTTTATTTCATATAATTCTTCTGGACTTACAAACTTTACTGATGCTTGTGTTCCAACCGGCATAAACATCGGTGTCTCTACTACACCATGTGGCGTATGTAAAAGACCATATCTAGCTCCTGATTGTTTACAAACATGTTTAACATCTAATTTAAATTCTTTATTCAATTTATTCACCTTCTATATATGTTGTTATATTATCAAATACGCCAACTTTAACATTGTATATTACTGATATAATCATTAATCCCAGTGATAGTCCTGCTAAAACATCACTTAAGTAGTGGACTCTTAGATATACTCTTGAAAGAGCAATAAGTCCGATTAATATGGCTAGTAATATTTGGACAAGTCGACGATACTTTTTGTCTTTAATAATTGGAGTAATAAATAAGATTATTAATCCATAAAACATTGTTGCTCCTAAAGCATGGCCACTTGGCATACTGTAGCCTGTTGCATATGTTAAGTGCATAACATTAGGTCTAGCTCGCTCAAAGACCGCTTTAAAAGTCTCATTAATAATGATTGAAAATCCAGTAGCCATACTTACTAAAATCATCATTAACTTATCTCTAACTATAAAAATTAAGACGAGTGATAATAGTATGATCATTTGCCAATTAGCCATTATCGTCATTAATTCAAAGAACAGTACTGTTCCATATTGGGTATTACTTATAAGGAAATCTAAAACAGCCTCATCAATATTTCTAATGAAGACACTACTATAATTATTAGTTAAATATAAAAAGCTTAATGTCGATAAAATAAAAACAATTAGCGACTTACTATTTACATATTTTCTCATCTAATCACCTTCTACTATTTTAATACATTGGTAAACTAATTACAAATAAAGAATTAAAAAGGTGAGTTATTAAATAACCCACCTAATTTAAATATTTAAATTTTCTTATAAAGCTTTATCGATTAATTCTTGTAATTTAGCTTTTGGTTGGAATCCCATAGTTTCTACAACTACTTCGCCATCTTTGAAAACTTTAATTGCCGGAATACTTGATACTTGGTATTTTTGAGCAAGTGCACTTTCAGTATCTACGTTTACTTTAACTACTTGAGCTTTTCCACGTACATCTTCTGCTAACTCGTCTAATACTGGAGCTAACATTTTACATGGTCCACACCAGTCAGCGTAGAAATCTACTAGTACTACCCCTTCTTTTACTGTATCGTCAAATTCATTTGTTGTTATAATTTTTGCCATTGAAAAATCCTCCTATTTCTTATAATACATTATAGCATTTTTAAATTTTATTTTTACTAAGATGCTTAAGCACTAAGTTTACTAGCAGCTTCTTCATCAATAATAATAGTTACATTTGGATGATTTCTTAAAGCACTTGCTGGAAGTTCTTCTGAGATTTCGCCTTCTACTAACCATTTAATAGCATCCGCTTTATTTGCTCCTGATGCGATTAATAGGATTTCTTTAGCAGCCATAATAGAGCCAATTCCCATTGATATTGCTTTTGTTGGAACTAATGATTCATTTCCTTCAAAATAACGTGAGTTCGCTTCAATTGTTTCTGGTGTTAAGTCAACAACAGCTGTTAAGCCATCAAAACTTGATCCTGGCTCATTAAATCCAATATGACCGTTTGTTCCAATACCTAATAATTGAAGATCGATAGTAGTATCTGCTAATAGTTCGTTATACTTATCTGCTTCAGCTTGAATATCCTCAACTGAACCATCTGGTAAGTGAACGTTCTCTAAGCTGATATCAACTTGATCAAATAAGTTTTTTCGCATAAATGTATAGTATGTTTGAGGGTGTTTCTGCTCTAAACCGACATATTCATCTAGGTTGTAAGATTTAACATCTTTATATGAAGTACCGTGTTCTTTAAAATCTCTGACTAAATATTCGTACATTTTAACTGGGCTTCCACCTGTAGCTAGACCTAAAGTGATATCTGGTGTAGTTTTGATTTTATCAATCATAATGTCTGCCGCAACTCTACTCATTTCATCGTAATCTTTTACTCTAATTATTTTCATCTTTCCATCCTCCATCAGCACTTATTATAGTATCTAAATTGATTAATTACAATTAAAATACGGAGATTGTGTAAGTAAGTGATAATTCTTTATTTGGATCAATCGACATTACTGCGTCTCTTTCTTCAAAGTCTAAATCCTTATCAACTTTCTTAGAGACACCAAGCCATGGTTCAATACAGATAAATGGCGCTTTTGCAGCTCTGTTAGTCCAAACTGCTACTACTGGAAAGCCAACAACGCTAACATTAACACCATGTTTACCATTAGTATAACCAACAGTATGAGTATTAATATTATTATATAGCCATGTTGGATACTCTTCAAACGCTTCATAAGTTAATGGAATTTCACTTACTAAGCCTTCATTAACTTTTGGTCCTGAGCCATATAGTTTTGTTGCTGTTGAGAAGACTAATTTATAATCTTCAAACTTATCATCTTTTGTTAGTGGCACTGTAAATGCAGGATGTAAGCCAAAGTTAAATGGCATTTTAATTACTCCATCATTTTTAATCTTATATTCAACTACTAACTTATTTTCAATTAAAGTGTATTTAATATCAATAATAAAATAGAATGGATAAGCTTTAAAGCTTTCTTCCGTTGCCTTATATCTTATCACTACTTCATTATCAATATGTGATATTAAAGTAAATCTTGCATTTCTTAAAATACCATGGTTAGCCATCTCAGTTGTCTGGCCATTAAAGTGGTATTTTTTATCATATGATGAACCAATTATTGGAAAAAGTGTTGGCGTACTGTAGTTCCAATATCTATCATCTTTATTAAAGATATATTCAATATCAGTCACTTCACTTTTAAAACGAGTAATTTGGCCACCATCTAAGTCTAACTTTACAAAATAATCTCTATTTTGTAGTACTATCATAAAACTCACTTCCTTTCGGTATCATAAATGGTAAACGGTTTTCCATCATCGTTACCACAATATAATCATCTTCGAAAATTTCACCATCACAGGTATATGTCATTTTTCTATCAAGTTTTAAACTAAAATCTTTTAGGTTATAATGTTTTATTTGTTCAATTTCAGCATATCTTCCTGTTGAATACTTCATAAATAATGGAAGTAGTGTTGATCTAGTTATTGATTCAACCCAAAGTACATCAAAAATTCCATCTTTAATATTAGCTGTTGGTACAGGATTAAAGCCACCACCATAGTATTGTCCATTTAATACTGAAAACATTAAAGTATCTTGACTCTGCTCATCGTCATCAGTTTTAAACGTTAATTTAAAGTTTGGTAGTTTAACGATTTTCTTAATCGCTGCCACAACATAGGATAGTGAATTTGGGAAAAACTTTTTATTTGAATAAATAATCGCTTCTTCACCAATCATTGCGTCTAATCCGACACAAAACATATTTAAAAATCTATGTTCATTAGCTATTCCATAGTCAATTCTTTGAATTTGGCCCTCAATTGTATTAATTAATATTTCTTTATCTTTAAATTTCTTCTTATAAATAGTTCTGTGGAAGTCATTTCCTGTTCCATTTGGTACTAGCGCCATTGCGACACCATCTTGAAGTCCATTTAAGACTTCATAAGCAGTTCCGTCTCCACCAATAGAAAAGACACAGACATTATCTCTAACACTATATCTACCAGCAATCTCAGTTGCATGTCCAGCATATTCTGTTATAAAGATTTCATATTTGCTTTCATCTTGAAAATATTCTTCTATCCATGGGGTATATCTCTCATAGTTTCTCACACCCGCTGTTGGGTTAATTATAAATATATATTTCATAGTTACTCCTTAACTTATACTTTAATTATATCAAAAAAAGGATAATTTAACTTATCCTTTAAGATTATAACATTATTTAACTTTATTTAATAATTAATCCCATTGTAGAACCAGCAATTCCTGCCGCATTTCCTTCATCAGTATCAATATGCATAGCCGCTCTAAAGTTAGGGTTAACACGAACAACTACATCTCCAAATACTAGAGATCTTCCATCAGTATTAATTTCAACTGAAACAACTTCGTTGTCTGCTAATTCAAAGTCACTTGCTTCTTCATCACTTAAATGAATATGTCTTTTAGCAACAATAACTCCTTCACTTAATTCTACTTCACCTTTTGGTCCTATTAAAGTAATTGCTCCACTATCTTTAATGTCTCCTGACATTCTAACTGGCGCTACTACTCCAAGTGATCTTGCATCTGTTGCTGATAATTCTACTTGTGTTTCAGGTCTTGTAGGTCCTAAAACGATTACTCGCTGCATTTCACCCTTAGGTCCTTTAATTGTAAGTCTTTCCTCAGTAGCAAACTGCCCTGGTTGTGAAAGTTCCTTTAAGTTTGTAAGTGTATGTCCTTCTCCGAATAATACTGCTAAATGTTCATCACTTAAATGAATGTGACGTGCTGAAATTTCTACTAATACTTTTCTCTCCATTATATCCACCTCTTCTAAAAGATATTATACTAAAGATACTTTTCTTTTACAATTACTCTTCTCACTTATACACATTAATAAAACAATATTATTGTGATATAATTACTTAGGTGATTATATGAAGAAAATTATAAAATTATTAATAATAACAGTTATCAGCTTAACTTTAATAAGCTGTAGTAATAAGGATAAATTAACATTATATCGAGACACAACTTTTAACGTCGGCTTTAATACTCCATTTACCTTAATGTTGTATACAGAGAGTCAAGAAAAGTTTGATGAATACTTTGAAATTATGCAAGAGACAGTTAGAGAATACAACGATCTCTTTGATATCTATAACAATTATCCAGGGATAAATAACATTAAAACAATTAATGATAATGCTGGTATTGAAAAAGTTGAGGTTGATCCGCTAATCATTGAACTATTATTAGAGTCAAAAAAATATTCGGATCTAACAAATGACCTTTTTAATCCAACGCTAGGTTCCGTTTTAACTATTTGGCATGATGCTCGTGAAGAAGGTAAGTCATTAAATGAGATTGGTGAGTATGGTAAGTCCCCTTCACAAGAAATTTTAGAAGAGGCTAGAGCTCATGTTGGTTGGCAATTTGTTGAGATTGATGAAGTTAATAATACCGTTTATATAAATAATCCAAAAACATCACTTGATGTTGGGGCAATTGCCAAAGGATGGGCAGTTGAACGTGTCGCTAATAAGATGGAAGATTTAGGAATTGAGTATGGTATTGTTAATGGTGGCGGTAACGTTCGTTTAATTGGCTCTAAGTATAATGAGGGTCCATGGTCAGTTGGAGTAACAAATCCAGATTCAACAAAAGATGAATCAATTATGTCACTACACTTTGCTGAGGATATGTCAGTTGTTACAAGTGGAGATTATGAGCGCTACTTTATTGATGAAGATAAAAATCAACAACATCACCTAATTAGTCCAATCACTCTACAGCCAACAAGAGAGTCTCGATCAGTTACGATCACAATTAAAGATTCAGGAGTTGCCGATGTTTTATCAACAGCCTTCTCAATGTTAAATTTAGAAGATGCTAAAGAATTAGAAAATAAATTAAATTATGAAAGTCTAGGTCTAATATTTGTTAAAAACGAAAAAGAAGAAAATGACTTTGGTTATAATTACTTAGAGAAAGATGGTAAACATATCTACTATAATGATAAGATCAAAGATCATACTAAATAAAGAAAAGAGTCTACTTACAAATTTGTAAATAGACTCTTTTTTTAGTTTTTACCTAATAGTTTAAACATGTTACGTTTATATACTTCAACTCCAGGTTGATCAAATGGGTTAATGTCAATTAAGTATGACGCCATTGCGATTGCCTTAAAGAAGAAATAAATTAAATATCCAAATGTATGAGCACTCATATCTGGTATTGTAATAATTAAGTTTGGTACTGAGCCATCTTCATAGTGAGCAGCCAGTGTTCCTTTTTGGGCTTGAGTATTAACATAGTCAATTGATTTTCCAGCTAGATAGTTCATATTATCTAAGTCTTCATCATCACTTGGGAAAATTAAATCTTCACTTGGTGTATCTACATCAATGATTGTTTCAAATAATAGTTTATTACCTTCTTGAATAAATTGTCCCATTGAGTGTAGGTCTGTTGAAAAGTTAACGCTTGTCGGAAGAATTCCTCTTCCCTCTTTACCTTCTGACTCGCCAAATAACTGTTTCCACCATTCAGCAAACATAGTCATTTGAAATTCATAAGATACTAACATCTCGACAGTTTTACCTTGTTTCTCTAAAATACGTCTTGCCACAGCATATGCATATGCTGGGTTTTTACTTAAGTCAGCTGTATTTAAATCATTCATAGCATCAATACTACCTTGCATTAGTGAAGTTATATCAACATTAGCTACTGCTAATGGGAATAAACCTACGGCAGTGAATACTGAGAATCTTCCACCAATATCAGCTGGAATACTAAATGATTTATAGCCTTTTTTATTAATCTCTTCTCTTAGTGTTCCATTAACTGGATCACTTGTTGCAATAATGTAATCTGTGTAATCAGCTGCATATTGCTCTTTTAAGAGATCTTTTAACAGTCTAAATGCAACAGCTGTTTCAGTTGTTTGACCACTTTTAGAAATTACATTAACATAGAATTTTTTATCTTTTAAATAGTCTAAGGTCTGTTTAATATATGTTGATGATAATGTATTACCTAAGTATAAAATTTCAACTTGATCTTGTGGGTATAATCCGTTAATCATCTCAACGGCTGCTCTTGCCCCTAAGTATGATCCACCAATACCACATACTACTAATACTTCAGCATCTTCTTTTACTTTTTCAGCTAATTTTAATATTTCATTAAATTCGCTCTTGTCAAAATTTTCTGGCCAGTCTAACCATCCTAGAAAATCATTCCCTTTTCCCTCTTTTGTATGTAGTGCATTATGAGCCTTACTTACAACGTCTTGATATTCTTCAACTTGAGAATTTAAATATGCGTACTCTGTACTAAATTTTATCATTATACTGCTCCTTTAACTCATCTATCCATATCTTCAATTGGTTTTCTAATGATTTAAAACCAATCTTAAAATTAAGGTCTTTATTTAGTGAAACTTTACGTCTACTACGGCTTGATCTTTTACTTAAAGCTTTTAAAGATAACCTAATTCTGTCATCGACAATATCAATTATCTTTAGAGTAACAATATCATTCACCTTTACATAGTTATTAATATCAACAACAAAGTCGTATGATATTTCCGATATGTGAAGAAGTCCGACACTATTATCTTCTAAAACTACGAAGGCACCATAAGGCTCTACTCCTGTAACTTTAGCTTTAACGATATCATTTATTTTATATCCCAAAATAATAACCTCATTTCAAGAATAATTATAACATTTTACAATCTTTTTTGTTAGCGATAATTGAGTTTATTATAGTATTAATAACTATCAATAGTTACAAATACTTACTAATTTGTTATAATAGTACATACCGTTATATGGTATAATTATTTTCGAGGTGGATTATGAAACAACTTTATCCGATATGGGTTTCTTTCTCAGCACTTTTAACTGCTCAGTTATTAAAACCTATATTTCATTATTACAAGACAGATGAATGGAACTATAAGCTAATGTTCGACTCTGGTGGGCTACCAAGTTCACACAGCGCCATGGTATCAGCATTAGTACTTTCAGTTGGTATTGTAGAAAGATTTTCCTCTTCTATCTTTGCAGTAACTGTCGTATTTGCTTTTATAGTAATGTACGATGCTGCTAACATAAGATTTTATGCAGGGAGAAATATTCAAACAACAAGACAGCTAATCAGGGATTTAAAAGCCAATAAAATACATTCTCCAATATTAGATAACCCGATTTATGAAGCTCCTACTAAAGAAATATTAGGACATAGTTGGTTAGAAGTAATATGTGGAGCACTATTAGGTTTAATTGTTGCAGGAATATGGTATATTATATTTAAGTATTAGTGAGGTGAAACAAATGAATAAAGAAGAAACAATTATTGAAACAATCAATAAGATCAGACCATACATTAATCGTGATGGTGGAGATGTTGAATTCGTTTCATTTGACGAAGGTATCGTTACAGTCAAAATGTTAGGTGCATGTGTTGGATGTCACATTGTTGACCAAACAGTATATCATGGTATTGAAGCATTACTAATGGAAGAAGTACCTGGTGTATTAGGCGTTAAGATGGACATGTCTAACTGGTAATAGAATTATAAAGGGGTTGCTAAGGCAACTCTTTTTTATATAAAAACTGGAAACTATTTAGCTTCCAGTTTTTTAATTTATTTATATTTT
>CAYTTS010000010.1:0-27516 GCA_964440875.1 uncultured Erysipelothrix sp.
AAAACAATTGAAGCAATTAAAGAAAAAACACCAGTAAGTAATATTTATAACTTATTTAACGACTAATAAATACAAAAAAGGGGATGATCAATATGATCATCCCCTTTTAAGTATCTAAACTTATTTATTAAATAATTCTTGATTAAATGTATTATCCCATTTATCAACAACAATAGCTGCTACCATAGCACCAGTAACATTTAACATAGTACGTCCCATATCAATAATTGGGTCAATACCAAATACTGCTCCAACATGTGGAATAGCTTCTCCAAGACCTAAACCATTTAATGTTACAGTTGCTGCAACAGTTGCAGTTCCTGGAACACCAGCAATACCAATTGATCCAATAGTTACAACAACAACTATCATTAAGTAGAATGCCATGTTCATTTCAACACCAACAGCACTTGCAACTAATGTAGCAAGCATTGCTGGGAAGATACCAGCACATCCATTCATACCAATTGAAGTACCAAGTGTAGCGACAAAGTTTGCAGTTTGTCCAGAAACACCTAAGTCTTCTTCTAAAGTTTTAAGTGTATAAGGTAGTGTACCAACACTTGATCTACTTGAGAATGCAAAGACCATTGTTGTAAATGATTTTTTATAGAATGTAACTGGGTTAACTCCAACAAATAGAAGGATAATAACGTAAACAAATAACATTACTATTACGGCAACATATAGTGCAATAATAAATCCACCCATCTCAGCAATTGCTCTTAATCCGTTAGCAATAATAGTATTAGCGACTAATGCGATTACACCATAAGGCATAAATTTAATTACGTTAATTAAAACTGAGTTAACTGCAAGTCTTGCTGAATCTAAGAAATCAGTAAATGGTTTAATACCTTCAGGTTTTTTAACGTTTAAGAATCTAATAGCACTTGCAAATAGTGCACCAACGATAACTACTGATACTACTTGACCATTACTACTCATTGAAGCAACGATATTATTTGGAATTAAGTTTAAGAAGAATTCTGGGAAACTTTGAGCTGCAATCCCACTAAATCTATCTAATTGACCCTGACTTAAGTCAGCTGTGAAACTTGTTCCTTGTAAGTTAAATACTTTAACAACTAAGATACCAACGATTGCTGATATTGCAGTAGTTGCTAGTAAGACGAAGAATGTTTTTGAAGTAAGTGTCTTAATTCTATTTCCATCAACGTCAGTAATTACTTTAATAATCGATAATAATACTACTGGTACTGCAAGTAGTTGTACTAATCTAATAAATCCTGATCCAACTAATGAATACCAAACTGAAATTTCTTTTCGCGCATTATCAACGAAGATTGCATTGTCTGCGCCAATTAGATCAACTAAGATACCGATTGATAATCCTATGACAAGTCCAATTAGCATTCTATTTGAGAATGAAACTTTTTTCTTAGTTAAATGTCTCATTGTTAATAATCCAGCAACCATCAACAGGATAGCTCCTATTGTGTAAAAGTTACTAGCTTTTAAAAATTGTGTAAAAAACGGTGAATTAATCATAATTCAAACCTCCTTATAAATTACTTAGCAGTATTTGCTGCTATATTTAATGCTTCCCAAGTTGATGCGAATGGTGGAGCATATCCAAAATCCATAAATCCTAAATCTTTTGTCGTTAGTTTTGCATAAATTGCTGTTGTTAAAGCAGTAATTCTTAGAACCGCTTCCGCTTTACCAGCTACTTGTGCACCATATAAAACAAATGTATCAGCATCATATACTAATTTAATCATTATTAATTCTTGTTCTGGATAATAATTAGAATGATTATTAGCATTTACTAATGTAGTCTTAACATTTAAACCTAATGCTTTTGCTTCATCCTCTAACAATCCAGTAACTGCAGCCTCATAATGGCCTGCTTTTAGATAACTAGTACCTAGTGCTCCATTAAATTTAATCCAATCACTTTTATCACTTACAATATTAGTACCGATAATACGACCTAATTTATTTGCGTAAGTAGCAAGTGGTATGTATGGATTATCTAAGAATTGATGAGGAACTGTTGCGCAATCCCCTGCGGCAAAAACGTCTTCAATAGATGTTTGTCCAAACTCATCAATAATAATTGCTCCATTATTACTTTTTGCAATTTCATCAGAAATAAACTGTGTGTTAGGTTTAAATCCTGTTGCAAAGATAACGGCATCAGCTTCTATTTCTTGATTATTTGTCAGAACCTTAATAATTTTATCATCCTCACAAATTAGACTTGTAGCTCTTTCATTTAAGATTAGATTAACATTTAAATCTTCTAAGGCCTCTTTTATTTTAATTGAGAAATCAGCATCAAATATTGAGTTCATCAAATGCTCATTAGAATGAACTAAAGTAACATTTAAATCATAATTTGCTAATTGGTCTGCAACTTCAACACCAATAAATCCACCACCAACAATTACAACATTTTTATACTTACTTAAGTTATCTTTTAACTTATTAACTTGATCTAATCTTGTAAATGTATATGCATTTTCTGATCTTACACCTTCAATATTTGGTAATACAGCACTTGCACCACTTGCAATCATTAGTCGATCATAAATCTTATTACTTACTGTATTATCATCAAGATTTTTAATAGCTAGCGATTTATTGTTAAAATCGATACTAACAACTTCACTCTTTAATAATAAGTTAATACCTGAATCTATCATTTGCTGTGGACTTCTTGCAAACATCTCGTTTTCATCAGTGAATTGATCACCTAAATAATAAGGCAGACCACAAGCTCCGAATGAAACATAATCTTCTTTCTCTATTACAGTAATATTAGCACTTGGATTTTCGCGTTTTGCTTTTGCCGCAGTCGACATACCAGCAGCGATTCCTCCAATAATAATTACTTCCATAAAAATACCTCCTAATCTTTACTTATATGAATGTCTACTCATATATTAAACCATAAATACAATGCTTTGTAAATGATAGGACCAAAAAGGAGAAATGATTACTTATTATTAATAAATCGTTATAAAAACTAACTAAGTTAAGATTTGTTATTTTTATAGTGAAAAATCAATAACTTAACAATATCTAACTTATGTGTTATAGTATATACACAACCCCCTACTATGGGGGGGTAGGAGGACAAGAGGGTGAAAGATAATAATAAACATAATCATGTTAATCATGAAGAACATAAACATAATGAAAATAGTCATAGTGGACATGACCACGAAGGACATGACCACAGTGGACATGCCTTAATATATAAGAAGAAGTTTTTTAACTCCTTAATACTGGGTATTCCAATTCTATTTTTAGCACCGATGATGGGGATCAGATTACCATTTCAATTTAGTTTTGAGTATAGTGAATATCTTGTTGCGATATTAGCAAGTATTCTCTTCTTCTATGGTGGACAACCATTTCTAAGTGGAGCCAAGGATGAACTTAAAAATAAACAGCCAGCGATGATGATGTTAGTTTCACTAGGAATCATTGTAGCCTATGTATATAGTCTCTATGGTTTTATTATGAACCATATTCTATTTAAAGATATTGAAATAATGGATTTCTTCTTTGAACTATCAAGTTTAATCTTAATTATGTTATTAGGACATTGGTTAGAAATGAAATCTGTAGCAACAGCTCAAAATGCACTTGAAAAAATTGCAGCTTTACTACCAAATGAAGTTACTCGTATTAATAAAGATGAGAGTCAATCAATCATCCCATTAGAAGATGTTAGAAAAGGGGATATCTTATTAGTTAAAGCTGGGGAGAGTATTCCAAGTGATGGTTTAATTATTAAAGGTGAGAGTACAGTTAATGAATCGATGCTAACAGGAGAATCACTTGATGTTAATAAATCAGTAAACGATGAGGTTATTGGTGGATCACAAAACAACTTTGGGACTTTGCATATTCAGGTATTGAAAACTAGTGATGAAGGCTACTTATCGCAAGTAATGAAACTTGTTGATGAAGCATCTAAAGAGAAATCAAGAAGTGAGGCAATGGCCGATGTTGTCGCTAAATACCTATTCTATTTCGCTTTAGTTGTTGGAATAATAACATTAATAACATGGACATTTATTGATAACTTAGATACAGGTATTATGCAGATGGTTACAGTCCTTGTAATAGCATGTCCACATGCATTAGGACTTGCAGTTCCTTTAGTTACTGCCCGTTCAACTGCTTTAGGAGCTAATCATGGTCTATTAGTTAAATCGAGATTAGCACTAGAGAAGACACCAAAAGTAGATGTAGTTTTAATGGATAAAACAGGAACACTAACAGAAGGTAACTTTGAGGTTCAAGCATTTAAGAGTTATACTGAGAAATATACTGATCTAGAAATGTTAAGAATGTTTGCATCTCTTGAAAGTCATTCTAATCACCCATTATCACAGGGTGTATTAAGAAAGGCTAAAGACTTAAACTTAGCTTTATTAGATGTACTTGATGTTATTACAATTGCGGGAATAGGATTAGAAGGTAAACTAAATAATCAAGATGTAAAGATAACTTCAGTTAAATACTTAATTGAAAATGAAATAGATTATGATGAGGATGAATTTAATAGTTTAACAAAGAAAGCATACTCAATCTCTTATCTAGTATTAGAAGGTGAAAATATTGGTTATGTAGCCTTAGGCGACAAGATTAAAGAAGAATCATACGAGTTAATTAGAGCACTTAAAGCATTAAATATTAAAGCTGTTATGTTAACTGGTGATAATAAAAACGCAGCGAATAGTATTGCTAAAGAATTAGGTATTGAAAGTGTATATGCAGAGATGATGCCAGAAGATAAGGAAGCAGTTGTTCGTAAATATCGAGATGAAGGACATACTGTTATGATGGTAGGAGATGGAATTAATGATGCTCCATCACTTGCAAGAGCGGATGTTGCAGTAGCGATTGGTGCTGGAACAGACATTGCTAATGAGAGCGCAGATATTATATTAGTGAAGAGCAATCCTTATGATATTGTTCATATTCTAAATTTAGGAAGAAATACAAGCCGTAAGATGAAACAAAACTTATTCTGGGGTGCAGGTTATAACTTTATTGCAATTCCACTTGCCGCTGGATTATTGAGCACATTTGGAATTATCCTAACACCTGCAATGGGTGCTACACTTATGTCACTTAGTACAACGATTGTGGCAATTAATGCTATCTTATTAAAAATTGATTAAATAAAAAAACTGTAACATCAAGAATTATTTGTGTTACAGTTTTATATTTTACTTTGTTGGAAATAAAATAAAGTTTTCGATATTTAAAATCGGATCACTAATTAGTGATGTGTAAGGAAGTGAGTGAATATAAAGCTCACGGTATGAAACTTCACCTGAGTTATTAAGCCAAACAAAACTAGCTGCATAATCGCGAAGTTCATATGTATATGCTTGTAGTAGTTCACCAATATCATCATTAGTTAATACCGCCTTACTTAACTCATCATATAAGTCTAATAATTTTTGACTGCAGTTTTTAAATACTAGCGAAGCTTCGATTAATAAACCTGTTAATACAACAGATTCTCTAAATGAAGCCCCAACTGAGATTGATGAGTTAATATAAACATCTTCACGTTTAAACCATAAACCATAAATTGCTCCAAGACTTGAAATACTTACAGCAACACGATCGTTTTCTTTAATATCCATCTCAAGTGCTAAAATATCGAAACTCTGTGATTTAGCAATCCCAATTGCCAATTTACCTTTATTCAACTTAATTTTATACTCTAAGTATGCGGCAACAGTTAGTGAGAATTTTGGATCGATCGTATTTTCAAAACAAGTGAGCGTTAAATCTTTACGATAATTTTCAGTATGCTTATCTTCTGTAAACAATAATTTATCAATTGCTTTTAATTTTGTCTTAGCCATTTTATACCTCCATTTATAGTTATTATACAATATTATCGTTTAAATCAATAAACTTCTCTAATTTAAAACTATATATGTACCTATGTATTGTCTTATCTTTAAAGTAAATACTTAAGGCCTTTTTATAAAGTTCTAATTGCTTAAAATAAGTTTTAATAAAATCAGCTTCATCATCAAAACTATCTGTCTTAAAGTCGATGATATATATATCTTCATCAGCTTCAATAAAAAGGTCAACGATACTACGATATCTTTCATTATTAATATTAGCGATTATCGGATATTCTTTATATGTTTCATACTTGATTAATGTCTTAAAGAAATCATTATTTGCTAAATTCAAGATTCTATCTATATAGTAGCTAGATAAATCAGGACTAATTTCTTTAATACTCTCTCTAGTAATATTATTATAATCTAAGTTTTCCATAGTATTGTGGACAAGTGTACCAATACTCACGCCTAAGTCACTATTACTAAAGTTTAGACTTTCAACTTTAAATGAGTTAGTGTAAGGATTTTTATAAATGTTTTTACTTGAAAGTTTTTCTATCTCTTCATTTTGACTTTCAATTCTATCTGTTTTATCCAATTTCAACTCTTCTTCTAAATGATATGTTAAATAATCACTTTCAAAGGAGAAGTTTAAACTTTCAATCCATTTCGTATATGATTTTGATGTTACTAAATCATAATCTAAAGGATTTATTGATTCAATATAATCATCTTTAAGTTTCGCCTTATCGACGATATACATCTTTCTTTGAGCACGAGTTAAGGCAACATATAACTTACGCATTTCCTCTTCCACAGCTTCTAAACGTTCCTGCTCTTTAATAAAAGTATAGGCAATATTTGCCTTTTGAGATCTATTCTCTGGATTACTAGATTTAATAGCTAAGCCTAAGCTTGGATGTAAGATATATCCAGCCCGATCATTTGGATCTTTAAAAGCCGATTTACTCATAAAGAAGACAGTATCAAATTGAAGACCCTTTGAATTGTGGACAGTCATAACATTAACAACATTATCTTCTTCACTAATTGATGATCCTTCTTTTGCTTTTGCATCTTGGTCAAGTTCAATTTGTTTTAATAGTGAATAGACACCAACATTATCTAAATCATAGTTTAATACCTTTTCATAAAAGATATCCACATTCACACGTTCTTGTTTACTAAGTTTATCTTCATAAAGATTATTAATACTTAAGACAAAGTTAACAATATCAGCAATTGGATTATCATATTGCTCTTTATTATACTTGTGGATAGTTTTTAATATATTTTCATCCAGTTTATTCGCAACATTTATTAAATTAGCATCTTCTAAGAATAATTTAGTTATTTCATTATCAGTATAATTATATAAGTTACATAAGACGGCCATAAGTGAAATGGTATCACTTGGATCATAGACTAATTTTAGATACGCACTTATTAAACTAACTCCTTTAGAAGAATATAGTCCATCTGGAAGTGATATAAAGTAGGGGATATTAGCATAGTCAAAGGCTTTCTTTAAATCTAATTTACGACTATGCGAGTTAACAAGGACTGTATACTTATTCCACTTATTATCATTAGCCTCATTGTATAATTCTAAAATCTTATTGGCAATATATGCGGCTTGAACATCATTATTACTTAATTTTTTTACTTCCTCATCTTCATTGTCTGTATGGACAATATGTAATTCAACAGCTTTAGAATCCTCTTTTTGACTATCGACACCAACCTCAACTTTATCATTAGCTAGGTAAGATGATTTAAAATTATCAATATTCATTAATTTATCAAAGAAGTGATTGTTGAAATGAACAATATCATACTTTGATCTAAAGTTATTTGATAAGTAGATTGTTTGATGTGTATCACTATTTTCTTGATTAATCAGTGCCTGCATAATGTCAGGTTTTGCACCTCTAAAGCGATAAATAGATTGCTTAACATCACCAACTCTAAAGATATTTCTGCCATTACTAATTAGTTTAATAATTTCATCTTGTAACTCATTAGTATCTTGATACTCATCAACGAGAATATCACTAATATTCTCAGCTATCTCTTTAGCGACCTCATTATCGTTCTTACTTAATACTTCATAAGTGAGTGTTTCCATATCATTAAATGTAATCTTATTTAATTCCTTGACTCCATTTTTATAGTAATCATTGTAAATAATTGTCATTTCAATTAAATAATTTAAAACTGTTTCTAAGGATGAAAGTTGTTCTAAGAGTTCACTTTCACTATATAATACTTTCGCTAAATCGTTAAAGTATGTATATATTTGATTTCTCGCTTCGGTGTATTCAGTAAACTTATATATTGTCTTATTTTCAAAATCAATTATTTTTAGTATTAATTGTCTATATGCTTCATAATCATATTTATTTAAGTAGTCATTGAGTAAATCTTCATTATCAATAATAAGACTTAGCCACTCTCGCTGATTACTTGTATCGCGTTCAGTATCATCTAATAATCTGTAGGTACTATTTGCATCACTAACTAAGTTTTTTACGATGTTTTTATGGTAGTTAAAAAACATTGATTTAAATGGTTCTTCAAGCTTCTCTAGGCTATCGAATTTACGATAAATACTAATACTCTCATATAAGAATTTATTTGGA
The DNA here is from genome assembly GCA_964440875.1 of uncultured Erysipelothrix sp. Classification (GTDB taxonomy): domain Bacteria; phylum Bacillota_I; class Bacilli_A; order Erysipelotrichales; family Erysipelotrichaceae; genus JAAZDN01. Next base: position 8,504 of record CAYTTS010000010.1, read on the forward strand.
TTAATACGCGTATTAGCCTCATTTAGTAGTCCCTTTATCATCTCATTTAAAGTATTTAAACCAAGATTTTCAGCTGATAAATAGTTTAATAAACTAGCAACCTTCTTTTTATCATAGTTAGCTAATGTATGATTAAAGGCTTCACTATGTAAGAGAAGTTGATCTGATTCATCAATAATATTCTCTAAGGCTTCAGGATTTAATCCAAGTGTATAGTAGTAATCTTTTAAGATGCTAAGACAAAAGGAGTGAATAGTTGAAATCTTTGCCATAGGTAGTAGAGTAATTTGTTCCGCTAAATAATCATTTTTTGGATCTTTCTCAAATTCCTCTAAAAGGGCACTCATTAATCTATTTTTCATTTCTGCTGCGGCAGCATCTGTGAATGTAAGTGAGACGATTTGGTCAACACTGACACCATCTTTTAAGATTCTTTTCATTAATCTCTGTACCAATACAGCAGTCTTTCCAGCACCAGCACTTGCTGAGACAGTTGTATTTACATCAATTATATTTATAGCTTCAAGCTGTTCATCAGTCCACGGCATAACTTATCTCCTCACTTAAATTTTGATCTTCATAGATCATTGCTTTGTAATTAGTACTTGTATTTGTTAGACAAATACTTTGAAATTCACAGAAGTTACAAGGGTTATTTATTGGTTTACAATCAATGATACCCTTAGCTAAATTATCATATATATCTAGATAGACTTGATCAATAATAGTTGCTGCTGTTTCAAAGTTGATAACTTTATTATCAGCAATACTGGCAACTCCATCCTTCATTCTAATATTAGCGTAGTGTTTATTACTTAAATAAAACTCTTCTTCATTATTAAAATGCCAACCCTTTATTCTATTCTTATTAATAAATAGTTCATGTTCAGCATTATCATCAACAATACTTAAAAATGGTGCACGTTTACCAACTTTAAGGGCTCCAGCTTCACTATTATAAAATCTAAGAATTGGATAGTAGGCTCCAGCTGGTTTAAGTTTATATTCATTTTCAGCAGCCATTAGATAAGTAATTAGTTGTAGTTGTAATCCTTGTTTTAAAAGATCTTCTTTAAGTTCACGATTACTACTCTTATAATCTAAAACACGGATATAGTCATTATATTGATCAATCCTATCGATCTTACCAGAAACTTGTATTTTATTTTTTATTAAATAATTGAAACTCTTCTCAACGGCAATAGGTTTAAAGAGTGTGTCCTTATCCATCTCTTCTAAATGTTTTAAAACCGGTGTGAAGTTCTTTATAAAAGTAAGTTTAACAATATCCACTTGTGGATCATTTAATAGCGCTAGTGATTTAAACGCCTCATTAATAATATCGATAATTGTTTCTTTACTAGGATATTTATTTTCTTTAATTTGAGTATTTACAATATTCTCAACTATTAAATGCGTAACACTTCCTAAGTATCCTAGTGATAAACTTGGTAGTGATTTTGGAAATAGTTTTAGTCCATAACGTAAATAATAAGCGTAATTACAGTTATTATATTGTTCAAATGATGATATAGAACCTTTTAATAGTCCGTCATCAAAGAATAGCTCTTTCGCTAAATTACTATCTAATTTATAATTACGCTCTTTAGTATAGTCATTTTCAATTAGTGGATATCGTTCTGCTTTTGCGCCTTGCTCTTTTGCAAAACTTAATAAGGAGAATGATGGTTCAATCTTTTTACCTTCATTTGAGCTAAGTGGATAGAAAATATAAATATTGTTACCACTCTTAATACGTTCTAAATCATTTAATTGCTTTTTAAAGCGTTCACTCTTTTTAGGATAGTTTAAGTCTTTAACATAAGTTTCATCTATAACACCTGATAACTGTTTTAAGTTAGGGTAGTTTTTAATCGATGCCCCAAGTATGATTACATTCTTCTTATCAAAGTAGCTGTGTTCATTAGTACTTGCGATAACACTATGATCAGAGATAATTAATCCATTACTATTACTTATTAAGATAGCTTTTAAATCATCAATTAAATTTTCTGATTTACTTAAAGTCTCTTTATTCTTTAATAATTTATTATAAATAGGTACTAGTTGATCATCATATAAATTCTCTTGAAAATAGTTAAAGACATTTTGAATTAAGTCTAGTTCATTATGACTTATTAGATTCTTTAAACTATTTTGAAGTACTTCGATATTACTTGTACTTTTATCATTTAAATCATTAAAGTATTTAATATCATGACGATTTAGGATTGGATCATCTAAATCAATTCTTTCATAGTTTAAAAAAGTCATTAGATCAAAATTAAAGAAATCGTTTAAGATTGATAATGATTTAATCTTTTCTAAGTTGAAAGGATTACTACTTAAGAAATCCTTAAAACTGTTTTTATCTTTTTTTAATAATAGTTCAATAGTTTTAATAAACTTTAAATTATAAGTATTATTGTTATCAGTAAAGTCTAAGTTGTTTATAATGTTGTAGCGATCATAAACTTGTTTAATAATCGGACGATAATTTTCATTAAGTATTATTACTAAGGGATTATCTAGTTTGTTTTTAATAATTAATTGGGCACTAGCCTCAACTTCTGATCTAATATTATTAGCGTAAAAGAGTTTAACATTATTAATCTTATAATCATCCTCACTAAAATATGTAGCTCCATTGGCAAGAAGTAGTAGATATACTTCCTCTTCATAATTTGATAGTGATCCTTGTTTACTTAAAAAAGTATTAGTAAATTGATTATTTTTTACGTAATCTTTCAGTAGTGATAACTTAGCAATTTCATTTGGTATTAAATTTTGAATACTTTCAAAAATTAACTTTAGATCTTGATCCTTTAAAGATTTATTCTTTAAATCTGATAGTTTAATATCATATAAGTACATACTAATATGAAAGTCTTTAATTGATTTAATAAACATAGTATTATTCGTATAAGTATTTAAGACCTTTAAATCGTTCTTAAGATTGTTTAAAGATGTTTTTAGATCATTGTCATAGTTGTTATCACGATGCTGAATAGTTTCATCAATAAAAGCATTAAGTGGCATTATTGACGTATTAAGTAAGAGATTATTATCTTTTAATAGTCTTTTTGAGATAATATCGTGTTCACTTAAGGGAGCTATTATATTAGTCTTCATTATTATCCTCTACTTTCACTTCGATCTCAATTTCTGGATGTTCAATAATTTCAGCGCTACCACGTGTTATTTCACTGATAGTACTATTTAAACTATTATCATCATTAATGAAATCGTATCTTACCTTCATATCATATATAGTGTCTAGGACAGTGTAATTCCTTAATAAATGATTAATTTGATCAGAGTATTGATAATCAACAGAGACAGAGAAACTTTTCATGATTTTTACTTCATAAAGATCAGCAACATTTAGAGCGTCATTTACTCCTCTAGAGTATGCTCTTATTAAGCCGCCTGCCCCAAGTAGAACACCACCAAAATAGCGAACAACTACAGCAACAATCTTTTCTATATCCCTTTTTCTTAAAACTTCTAACATTGGAATACCAGCTGTTCCTGAAGGTTCACCATCATCATTTGATCTTTGAATCATCTCGTCAATTAAAATAGCTTGGCAATGATGTGTTGCCTTTGGGTGCATTTTCTTTATTTTTTGGATGTATTCTTTAGCCTCATCTTCAGTTTCTACTCGCTTTAAATAAGTAATAAACTCAGATTTATTCATCACAAACTCATCAATAACTTCACCTTTAATACGCATATAATATCATTCCTTACCTTAATTTTATTTATACAATCATTGTAACATATTTAAGGAAGTCATTAGGGTTGAGGGCGATTATGAATTTTTTTTCATAATCAACAAAAGCATTAAGCTAAGTGTTATAATAAACATATGAAGAAAAGGGGGATTATATATGAAAATAGCAGTCGTAACCGATAGTTCTAGTGACATTTATGATTCTAAAGAAGATTTAAAAGGAATTTATAAACTACCTCTACAAATTAGTTGTGAAGATGAAGTGTTTTTAGAGGGAGAAACAATAGATAGAGAAAAAATCTACGAGATGATGGAAGCTGAAAAAGTATTTCAAACATCACTTCCACCAGTTGGTCGAATTGAGGAACTCTTTGAAGAGCTTAAAAATGAAGGGTATGATTTGATTTTTGGTATTAATATTAGTACTGGTTTATCATCAACTACTGCAGCAATGCAAAGTGCTGCCCAACATGTAGGTATACCATTTGATTACTTTGATGTTTTTTCAGGTGGAGAAATATTATTAACATATGCTAAAGCAGCTCGTGAGTTATTTGATAATGGATATTCAGTTGAAGAGACTAAAGAAAGACTTGCAGCAGCACTTAAGTTCTCTGCAACATATATAGTCCCAGACAACTTAAAACACTTAATGCGTAGTGGTCGTTTAACACCTGCCGCAACAATCTTAGGTGGTCTACTACAAATTAAACCAGTTTTATACTTAGGTACTAGTACTGGTGGAAAAATTGAACCACATGCTAAACCAAGAACGATGAGAAAAGCAATTTCAGTTGTCGTTGATAAGTTTATGGAAGCTGGCCTTGATGAAAATTCAATTGTCCAAGTTGTTCACGTACGTAATGAAGAATATGCTAATAGATTAAGAGATATGATTCTTGAAAAAGTTGTAGGTGTAGAAATCACTGTTAAAGAGTTAGTAAGCGCAGTATCAATTCACGTTGGTTTAGGTACAGTTGCTTCACAATTTACAAGAAAGATAGATACAAAGTAGTATGAAGATAGATAAGTATAAAGACATTGTTGATTTAACAGAGAAAGAGATAAATACTTTAGAAAGCGCTAAGGCTAAGGTTAAACTAAATATTCCTTTAGTAGTAGTTGCGAGTATATCATTTTTAGCATTCACTTTATCAGTTAAAACAGATCCATTATTTGGAATTGTTTCATTCTCATTTCCAGCAATAATTATACTTATTGCATCTTCGGTCGGTATTGGAGTACTCTATTCTAAAGCGTCCAAAGCCTACTCACTAGTAGTTAAAGAGATTGTTATTAAAAAGATCTTTGAGAGTGCTTTTGATACAATTAATTATCAGCCTAATAAGGGCTTTGAAGAGAGTTATATTGGTGGATTAGAAATGTATGAACGTGGTAATCGTTACAATAGTGAAGACTTACTAATGGGCTCATACAAAGGGGTCGGCTTTAGCCAAGCAGATGTTGATATTAAAACAGTAACTAGCAATGGAAAAACGACAACAACAGTAACTAACTTTAAAGGCCGATTTATTATTTGTGACTTTTTTAAAGATTTCGAAGGATATCATCAAATTAGAAGTAATCATTCATTCTTCGCAAATAAAAAACCTGGTCGTTTCTTTGGAAGTAGATCAGCTAAAGAAATCAATTTTGAAAGTAATGAGTTTAATAAGCAATTCACCTGTTATACTAATAATGAACAAGAAGCATTTTACTTAATAACACCAAATTATATGGAAGTTATGAGTACACTTGCAAAAGAATTAAACTGTGAAGTAGTATTTGGCTTTATTGACCACAAACTACACATCGCTATATACAATAATGAAGATGCATTTGAAGTCTCTGACAATAAAATTAACGATATATTTGTTAACAGAATTTTAAAAGAAGCAGAACTAATTAAGTATGTTATTGATGGTTTACAGTTAGATTTAGATATCTTTAAATAGTTAGGAGAATTTTATGGAAACTTTAGGAGTATTAGCGATTATACTGTTGTTAATCGTAATAGCTTATTACATGGCAGTATATAACAAATTAATTAAGTTAAGAAATGGCGCAAAAGAAGCAGAGGCTGGCATTGATATTGCCTTATTAAAAAGATATGACTTAATATCAAGTCTAGTTGAGACTGTTAAAGGTTATACTAAACATGAAAGTGAAGTCTTAGATAAATTAGTTAAAGCAAGATCAAATTTAAAAGGTGATAAAGAATTAGCTGATAATCAAATGGATGAAGTACTTACAAGTATAAATATGTCGATAGAAGCATATCCTGATTTGAAAGCTAGTGAGCAATTTTTAAACCTACAAAAAAACTTAAGTAACGTCGAGGAACATCTACAAGCATCAAGACGTTTATTTAATGCGAATGTTAGAGTTTATAATGATACAATTGAACAATTTCCATCAAGTATAATTGCGAAAAATCATAACTTTACACTGCTTAATATGTTTGAAGTAAATAAAGATTTAAGTAAACCAGAATTAAACCTATAACCTCATTATGAGGTTATTTTTTTATAGTAAAGGAGCAAGATGATGTTAAAAGAGTTATGTATAAAAAATCTCTATAATTTTAAGAATGAAGTACATATAGATTTTACAGTAAGTGAGAATGAAAGTTTAAATCACAAATATATCAAAGAGAGTGTCTCAAACTTCGCTTTAATCTATGGAAAAAATAATGTTGGTAAGTCCAATCTCTTTAAAATAGTAAAAGAAGTATCTGACTTAGTATTAAAAAATGAATATAAACTAGATTACTATCGCCCTAATGGCGAAGATATCACCTCACTTTTTGAGGTAGTTCTGGAAGATGATAGTGGCGAGTATATTTATGGTTTGAAATTAGATGTCTTAAATAAAAATATTGAGGAAGAGTATTTGATCTTTAATAATCAAGATATTTTTAAGAGTGAAAATAAAAAGCAAGTAGAACTTAAAAATTATGAAGAAGGCAAAGTAATTATAGACTTCTTTACTAATATTACTTATATAAGAAGTGAAAGTAGCGAAGAGTTAATTTGTAAAAATATAAATAACTTAAATGATAAGAAATTTGATATTTTAAATACACTATTAAAAGTCTCGGACTTAGATATTAAAAAGATTGTAAGAATTGATAATAATATTAAATTTCTAAAAGATGAGACTACTAGTTTTCTCTATAAAGAAATATCGTCAGGGACTAAGCGAGTCTTAAGTATTGGATCTTCAGTATTAAATAGTATTGAGAAGAAAAGTCTTTTCCTAATAGATGAACTAGATAGCGGACTTCATTTAGAGTTAATTAGTGTTTTAGTTAACTTCTTAAGATATGCCATTAGCTATAATAATGATCTACAAATAGTCACGATAATTCACCGTGAGGATTTATTAGACTATTACTTTATATCTGATGAAAGTAAGATCTTTTTAAGTTTAGAAGCCGATGATAGTATTGAGGTCTCATACTTATCTCAATACATATTAAGTGAAGGACATATAGCGAGTAACCGTTATAAATTAGATGCTTTTCAAGTAAATCCAAATACGACGGGTGAATATGAACTCTTAATTAAAGTAGCTGATTTGGGTAATAAAGATGAGTAGACGACGTGTTAGAGCGGATAAGCGACCATATAGAAGACAGCGAGTACTTCTAATGATTGTTGAAGGGGAAACTGAATTTAATTATATTTCATATTTAAAGTACGTTTATAATCGTAATGCAAATTTAAGAATAATAACAAAATCAAAATTAACATCTGATATTAAATTAGATTTGGAAAGATTTAGTCGAAGTACTTCTGTAAGTATGAATGAAATAATCTTAGTCTATGATTTAGAGAATTCAAAGAGTGAGTATAATAAATTTATTAAAGATGGCGAGCTTATCCACAAGAGAACTTACTTACTACAACCCTGTATCGAAACACATTTTTTAATGCATTATAAAGGTGGTCGTATTAAAAATGATGAGTTTTATGATGCTAAAGAAGTATTAAATAGGCTGAAGAAATTTAGTCCAAATTATAAGAAGGGGAAGTCATACTCATGGGGTAAGTCAAATGTTAGTTTTAAAATGTTAGAACATGCTAAAAATGAGTCCATAAAGAACTTTAAGACTTTTGATGATTATAACTTTAGTATGCTAGGATTTTTAATTAAGGATTACTTCAGATAAAAAGCTATCATACGATAGCTAGAATTTTAAGATATTTAATGTTGTTACAGGATCATTTACCCTATCAAGTTCACCATCAATAATGTGGATAAATATTTCCATTGTCGCACTTACGATAGCGCGATTTAAGTGACCTCCAAAAGCATTTCCTTCATGATCTCCAATTGCGATGTGAAGATGAGTATACTTATTATTATCCATAGTACTTAAATTACCATTTAAAGCTAAGACTTCAAAATCCCCCTTATAATCGTGTGGGTAATACTTTTGCTCACTTGGTATAAAGGCACCAATGGTCACATCATTAACAGCTCCAATACCTGTTACACTTGCAAGCCTGATATCTTCTATTTCAGCAAGCTCACTAATTTTCTCAACAATATCTTCTCCAATGTTAAGTCTTAAGACGATTGTATCTTTAAATCTTTTATATTCCATAGTAGTCCTCCTTTAATAAATTATAGCATATTGAAAAGTCTAATTTTCTTTTACTTTAAATAGTTTTTGAGTGATTAGGCCAATGATGATACTAATTATAATGATAGTAATCCAAATGTAAAAACTTGGATAATTATGAAGTCTTGCAATCTCTTCTGCGTTTTTAAGATTATCTATTTTAGAAACATTTATACTGTGGATAAGTTCACCAAGAAAATCCGCAAGAAATAAGCCAAGATAGATTCCGATAAAGCTGATTATTGAGGCAATTTTTTTCTTAAGTAATAGTAAAGTTATAGGTATTAGTAAGATTACAATTGAAAAGATGTGATTATGATTTAAGTAGTTAAAGAGATATTGCTCGCTAAAAATAGTAAGCGACAGTACTACTGTTATTAATAAAGATATCAGCATAAATATTAAAATATTTCGATCATTTTTTCTCATTTTATAGCCTCCTATATCTATTATATACTTTAGTTTATGATTAATATAAAGACTCTTTGCTTAATCCTTCGTAGAGAAAGAAATAAAATGTTTTTTTTGGTATAATACTCTAGGCAAGGAGCTGAAATAAAGTGTTAGAAAATCTAAATAAACAACAATTAGAAGCAGTTGTTTCTAATAGCAAATATGTAAGAATTGTGGCGGGTGCTGGAAGTGGTAAAACTCGTGTTTTAACTACGCGTGTTGCGTATCTAATTAATGAGTTAAATGTCTTTCCTTATCGCATTTTAGCGATCACATTTACAAATAAAGCGGCCAGAGAAATGAAGGAGCGTATTACTTCAATCTTAGGTGATGATGGTTTAAGCGTAAATGTATCAACGATTCATGCTCTTTGTGTGAGAATATTAAGAGAAGATATTGAAGCTTTAGGCTATCCAAGAAATTTTACGATTATTGATACACAAGATCAAAGATCAATATTAAATGAGGCTTATAAAGATCTTGAAGTAGATAGAAAAGAATATTCTGCGGGTGCATTATTATCATATATTTCAAATAATAAAACAGCGGATATTAGTGTTGAAAATGCTTTTAAAATGGCACATAATAATCCAAATCAATTGGCATATGCCAAGGTATATGAGTATTATCAAAATAGACTAAAATCATTATATGCTTTAGATTTTGATGACTTATTAATTTTTACAAATAAAATGTTTTTAAAATATCCAGAAATAACTAATAAATGGCAAAAACGTTTCAGCCATATTCATGTTGATGAGTTTCAAGATGTTGACAACATCCAGTATGGAATTATTAAATCATTAACAGGATCTGATAATAGTTTATATGTAGTTGGTGATCCAGATCAAACGATTTATACGTGGCGTGGTGCTAACGTTGATATCATTATGACTTTTGAAAAAGATTTTAAAAATGCTCATACTGTTATCTTAAATCAAAACTATCGCTCGACAGATATGATCTTAAAAGGTGCCAACAGTATTATCGTTAATAATAAAAACCGTGTTAAAAAAGAATTATTTACTGAACATGAGTCAAAGGATAAGATTCTTCACTATAGTGGGGCAGGTCAAGAGTATGAGGCTAATTGGATCGCAGAGAAAATATTTGATCTAAGAAAAGAAGGTGTCGATTATCGTGACATCGCTATTTTATACCGCTCAAACTACTTATCAAGAGCTCTTGAAAAGGGAATGTTAGACTACAAGATACCTTATGTTATCTTTGGTGGAACCAGATTCTATGACAGACAAGAAGTTAAGGATGCCTTATCTTACTTAAGAATGGTTGTCACAGGTGATGACTTAGCTTTTGTACGTGTAATAAATAATCCACGCCGAGGTGTTGGAAATAAAGGAATGGAAAACATTTATGAACTAAGTCGTGAATTAGACATTACTTTATATGAAGTTGTCCGTGATCATAATGTCTTAAGTGGAAAAGCTAAAAATGAGGCTGCTAAGTTTACTGCTTTAATTGAAGAAGTAAAATTAATGCCAAGTAATGAAATTGATAAGATATTAAATAAATTATTAAATGAGAGTGGCTATATTAAGATGTTAGAAACATCTAAGGAAATGGATCGTTTAGAAAACTTAAAAGAGTTAATGAATGATATCGAAACATACATGAAAAATAATCCAGAAGGAACACTTGAAGAATACTTACAAATTATTAGTCTCTATAGTGATAAGGAAGTTTATGATACTGGATCTTATACACAGTTAATGACAATTCATGCCGCAAAAGGTTTAGAGTTTGATTATGTCTTCGTAGCTGGTATGTCTGAGGGGATTTTTCCAAGTGAAAGAACACTTATGGAAGGTCCATCAGGTTTAGAAGAGGAAAGACGATTAGCATATGTAGCATATACACGTGCTAAAAAACAGTTATTTTTAACTGAGTCTTCAGGATTTTCGTATGTATTAAATAAAATGCGTACTACATCACGTTTTGTAAATGAAATAGATGAAGATTTTGTGGAACGTGTAGGTGCTCAATTTGAAAATAAAACGCGTGAAACTTTCCCGCGTCCGAAAAAACCAATGGTTAATCGAATTAAGAAATTAGATACTAGTGGCATTAAATTAAAAGATGGTGTAAAAGTTGTCCATAGTATTTATGGTGATGGCGTTGTAATTGCGGTTGATAATGGTATTGCAACAATAGCATTTATGCATCCCCACGGAATAAAGAAAATAGTGGAAGGACATGCAAGTATTAGTCTGAAAGAAGGTAGTGAAAATTGGCAAAAGAAAGAATTATTGAACTAAGAAAAATATTAGAGGAACATGCATATTTATACTATGTCTTAGATCAACCGACTCTAAGTGATTTTGAGTATGATAAATTGTATGCAGAGTTAGTAAACTTAGAAAAAAAGTACCCTGAATATTATGACGCCAACTCAATTACTCAAAAGGTCGGTGGTGTTATCTTAGATAACTTTGAGCGAGTAAAACATGAGAATGAAATGTATTCACTAAACAATGCTTTTAACTTTGAGGATTTAAAAGACTTCGATGAGCGAATTAAGGCTGATTATCCAGATGCTAAATACCATGTTGAGTATAAAATTGACGGATTAGCAATATCAATTACATACCGTGATGGTAAGTTTTATCAAGCAGTAACGCGCGGTGATGGCGTTTATGGTGAAGATGTTACTAATAATATAAAGACAATTAAGTCATTACCACTTAATATTAATTATAAAGCAGACCTTGAAGTACGTGGTGAAGTATTCATTACTAAAGAAGACTTCACTAAGATAAATCAAAGACGTGCTGATGCTGATGAAGTTTTATTTGCTAATGCGAGAAATGCCGCTGCCGGATCAGTTAGACAATTAGATAGTAGTATTGCGGCTTCAAGAAATTTAAATGCTTTATTATTTCAAGTCGTTAATCCAAGTGATCATAATCTAAGTAGTCAAGAGTCAGTTATTCAGTTTTTAAAAGATAATAATTTTCAGACGGAGAAACATAGTCAAGTATTAGATAGTATTGAAGATGTTTATAATTATATTTTAAAATTAGAAGAGAGTATATCAACTTTAAATTATGATATTGATGGTGTTGTTATTAAGGTTAATAGTATGAATGAGCAAGCAAGTCTTGGCTTTACTAGTAAGTATCCAAGATGGGCAATAGCTTATAAGTTTTCGGCTGTTGAGGTTGAAACGACTGTTGAAGAAATCTTTATCACTGTCGGTCGTACTGGTAAGATAACGCCAAACGCAAGATTTAAGCCAGTTCTTATTGATGGTAGTATGGTATCTTATGCCCAACTTCATAATGAGGATATGATTAAATTAAAAGATATTCGTGTCAATGATACTGTTATCGTTAGAAAAGCGGGAGAGATTATTCCAGAGGTTGTAAGTGTTAAGTTTGATGAGAGAGATGGTAGTCAAGTACCATATGTCTTCCCTAGTGAGTGTCCACGTTGTGGCTCACATTTAGAAAGACTTGCTAATGAGGCTCATCATTATTGCTTAAATAACGATTGTCCGGCACGTATTATTGAATCACTTGCTCACTTTGCAAGTCGTAATGCGATGGATATTAGTGGTTTAGGTGAGGCAACAGTAGCAAGACTTCATGAGGAGAATATCTTAAATAGTATTGAAGATATATATAAATTAGAAGATTATCGTGAGCTTATTATTAATTTAGAAGGTTTTAAAGAGAAGTCATTTGATAATTTAATTACTTCAATTAATAAATCAAAAGAAAATAGTTTAGAGCAGTTTATATCAGGACTTGGTATTAGACATGTTGGAGCTAGAGCGGCTAAAGTTTTATCAGATTACTTTTTAACGATTGATAAAATACTAGCGGCAAGTGTAGCTGACTTGGTATTAATAGATGATATAGGTGAAATAACAGCTCAATCAATTTATGATTTCTTCCAGATAGAAGCAAATGTACTAATGATTAGTAATTTAAAAGCTAAAGGTTTACAATTAAATAGTGAAGCAGTTGAAGTAAATCTTGATAATATCTTTTCAAATAAGACAATCGTTGTTACTGGATCATTTACTGATTACTCAAGAAAAGAGGTAACTGCATTATTGGAATCATATAATGCGAATGTTACATCATCTGTTAGTAAGAAGACAGATATGGTTGTTTATGGTGAGAAAGCTGGAAGTAAATATACTAAGGCTGTTGAATTAGATATCCAAGTAATGGATGAAGCTGAATTTATAAAGGAGGTTGAGCAAATTGAAAAAAATAATTAGTTTAATCGTAATCGCCTTGATCCTAGTTGCCTGTGGCAGCAGTGTTGAAGTTGATGATAACAATATTGTAATTGTTAATAACGATACATCAAGTTATAATTTTGTTAAACCGATAGATAGTAAGTATATAAGATTTGAACACTCGAGTAAGGACTATATTGAGATTGGTGAAGGCTTAGTTGAAATATCAAAAGAGTTCTTCTCAACATCAGAGTATGATTTAAAGGAAGGAACTTATTTATCAGATTTTAAAAATGATTATCAACCCTTAGTTAAATATCGTGAGAGTACGGACAATCCTTATGGTTTAAATCCAGAAGGAAGTACGACTGTTAAAGTTAATAAGATTGATGAGGTCGCAGGTCCAATCTTTGTAGAAGATATATTAGAGTTAAATTTTGTTAGTAAAAAGAATCATAGTGAGTTAGGTGGTCTCTCACTTGCCCTTGTATTAAATGGGACGATTTATCGTGATGGTGTACCAATAAGTGTTGATGAAGACGTATTATATGATTTTGCAACTGAGATTGCAGGTCCTAAATTGGAGTCATACTTAAGAAAGAAAGCAGAACTGGCTAATGTTCCAATTGTTATTGGAGTCTTTGTTGTGGATAAAGAAAATGACAGTATTCCAGGTAAGTATATAGCTAAGGCTAAGTATGAGAATAGACAAGGTCAGTTTACAAAGATGAATCAATATTGGTTAATCTTCCCAACAGCAAACGCCCGTTTATTAGATGCAACGACAGATGCTAAGATATTATCACTACAAAAGAGTGTTTCTGATTGGCTACCTGTTGATATTGGAATTATTGGATATGGTGAGTATGTGGATGCTCAACTAAATAGATTAAAGATAAGTGTTAATGTCCAAACGAAGACATTTACAGAAATACTAGCACTTACCAACCATGTTGGTGAGTCTATTGTAAGCTTTGATGTATCGGCGCCAATAATAGTTGAAGTAAAATCAATGGATAAAACATTGGCGATTATCATTAAGAAGGCAAATACAAATAAGAGTGAAATAATTATACTGTAGGAGGTTATTATGGACATAAAAGCATTAAGTAAGTCAATATATTTAGACTTTAGTGAAGAAGAATATAAAGAAGTTGAAAAAATAGTAGATCAATTAAATTTAGACGTAGAAGTCTTACAAGCAATTGACACGACTAATGTAGAGGCAATGGATCTTCCATTTACATTAAATGAAAATGAGTTAAGAATGGATAATTTAGGTGAAGTTATGAGTAGTGAAGAATTATTAAGTAATGCACCTGATAAGAGTGAGAACTTTGTAAGAATAGTTAAGGTGGTTAGTTAATGAGTAATTTAAGCGACAATCATAATGCAATCGTAAGTTATTGTGATATTAAAGATGATAGTAAAGATGGATTATTAAAAAATACTAAAGTAGTTATTAAAGATAACATTTCAACTAAAGGTGTTAAAACAACATCATCAAGTAAAATGTTAGAAAATTACGTACCGGTCTTCAATGCAACTGTTATTGATAAGATAGTTGATGCTGGCGGTCATATTATCGCTAAAGCTGCAATGGATGAGTTTGGTATGGGTGGCTTTGGTACAACTGCAGTTACGGGTTCTGTCTTAAATCCATTAGATACAAAAAGAGTATCAGGTGGAAGTAGTGCTGGTAGTGCAACTTTAGTAGCTGATAAAACTGTTGACGTTTCACTTGGGACTGATACTGGTGATTCAATGAGAATCCCTGCATCATACTGTGGAATTGTTGGTTTTAAACCAAGCTATGGTAGAATTTCAAGATATGGAGTTATGCCATATGCGGCATCATTGGATCATGTTGGTATTTTCGCAAATAACGTTAAAACAGCGGCAACAATGTTAGAAGTTGTTAGTGGATATGATCCACACGATGAAACATCATCACATAAAGAAGTAGAGGACTACTCAAGTTTAAATAGTAGTTTAGAAAATATTAAAATAGGAATTATCTCAAACGTAGTTGATAGTATTTCAAATGAAGAAATTCTTAAAGGTTTTAATAGCTTAATTAGCAAGTTAGCTGATAATAATATAATAGTTGAAAATGTAAGATTTAAAGAAGACTTATTTAATACACTTCATATCGTATATAAGATAATTGCTAATGCTGAAGCATTCTCAAATCATTCTAGTTTAAATGGGGTACCATTTGGACTTCGTAATGAGGGAAATACTTTAGATGAAATTATGTTAAATACACGTAGTAATAACTTGGGCTTTCAAGTAAAGTATCGTCATTTACTAGGTGCTTATAGTTTAAGTGAAGAAAATTATGAGAGTACTTTTAATCAAGCTAAAAAAGTTAGAAGATTAATTGTTGATGATATTAATGATAAGTTAGAGGAATATGATTTCTTTATTGCTCCTGCATCATCAAGAATTGCGCCAATGTTAGATGAAGATTACGCAAGTAGTAATATTGCTGATAATTACATGGTAATGGATAACTTCAGTGGTCATCCAGGAATTGTGCTACCAATGGTTAAAGTGGATGATATGCCAGTAGGTGTTTATGTAAGTAGTAAGGCCTTTAATGAAAAACAGTTATTAACATTATCAAACTTAATAGAAGAATTAGTAGGTGAAATATAATGAATTATGAAGTAGTTATAGGTTTAGAGTTACATAGTGAATTAAAAACGAAGACGAAAATGTTTTCTGATGCTCCAGTTAGTTATGGTGAAGAAGCAAATACTAAGGTCAGTGTCATTGATATGGCTTATCCTGGTGTTATTGCTAAAGTTAATGGCTATGGTATCTTACTAGCACTTCGTGCTTGTTTTGGATTAAACTTAGAGATTGATCCACTAGTTAAATTTGATAGAAAAAATTATTTCTATTCTGACTTAACAAAAGGTTATCAAATTACCCAAAACTTTTTCCCGATTGGAAAAAATGGATACATTACATTAGAAAATAATAAAAAGATTAGAATTAATCGATTACACATTGAAGAAGATACTGCAAAACAAACACACGTTGGTGACTACACTTTAATTGACTACAATCGTGCGGGAAACCCACTAGTTGAGATTGTAAGTGAAGCAGATATTAGTAGTGCAAGTGAAGCAGTTGAATTTGTATCGACTGTCGCAAGCATTTTAAAATACTTAGATGTAAGTAATGTAAAGATGGAAGAAGGATCATTACGTTGTGATGTTAATATTTCATTAAGACCATTTGGATATAAAGAATTCGGTAAAAAAGTTGAGATTAAAAACTTAAACTCATTAAATAATATTGAAAGAGCTATTACTTATGAAATTAAACGTCAAAGTGAATTATTAAATAAAGGTGAAGTTATTTATGAAGAGACGAGAAGATTTGATGAGTCATCATTAACGACGATCTTAATGCGTAAGAAAGATGATAGCGTAGATTATCGTTACTTTAGAGATCCAAATATCTTACCAATAAGATTAAGTGAGGATTTCATTAGTGAAGTTAAAGAAACACTTCCAGAGCTTGCAAGTGAGCGTGTTATTAGATATCAAGAACTTAAGCTAAGAGATACTGATATTAATGTCTTAGTTAATAATAAGGAATTATCAGATTTCTTTGACTTAGTAATCAAACATACAAGTGATATTAACTCAGCAGCTAATTGGATTATTGGAGATTTCAGTGCATATTTAAATAAAGATAATTTACAAGTAAGTGAAACTAAGTTAATTCCACAAGAGTTAGCAACACTAATAAACTCTATCAATGCTAAAGTTATCTCTGGTAAACAAGCTAAAAAGGTTTTCAATGAAATTTGTGAAGGTAAAGAAACTAAGAAAGTGATTAAAGACTTAGGCTTAGAAGTAATTTCAGATGATAATGCAATCTTAGAATTTGTTAAAAAAGCTATTGAAGCAAATCCACAATCAGTTGAAGACTATGCAGCAGGTAGAGATCGTGCCTTAGGATTCATTATGGGTCAAGTTATGAAGCTATCAGGTGGTAAGGTTGATCCAGGTAAGACAAACAAACTGATTAAACAACAACTTGATAGTATGATATAATAATCATAGTTATGCAGATGCATAATGGAGGTAAAGATGAATAAATTTAAAAAGAAATTAGATAAAATATTAAATTCAAAGAAAACAGCTATTGTGCTAACAGTATTTTTACTAGCGCCAGTTCTATTATTTGGAACAGTCTTAGTTAGAGACTATCTACAAACAGGTAAGCCAGCAATTGGCTCACGTAATGATGGAGCACTAGAGCATAAAATTGAAAAAGATCAATTAAAAACTATTGAAGAAGCAATAACTGAAGATATGATTTTAGAAAGTAAAGTTGTTTTAAAATCATCAACACTAAGAGTTTACGCAAAAGTAAGTAGTGAATTAAGTAAGGATGTTATGGCTGAAATTGGCGATCGTTTATTAGCGAGTGTTAATGAAACACTACCAATGGACCCATACTTCACGACAACTGAAGGTAATAAACAATATGATTTAGAGATCCATGTTTATAATGATGTTGAAGATCGTGATAGTGATGATTTTGTTTACTATCAAATGATTCACTCAAGTGTTAAAGAAGATCTAGTTAAAAGATTTGTAACTGACCCTAAAGACCCTGAGTATAAAGCTGAAGTCTTAGAAAATGAGAAGATCAGGCTAGAAAAACTTGAAGAAGAGAAAGCTAAGGAAGAATCAGGTGAGGAATAATTCCTTACCTTTTTTTAAAGGTCAAAGTATTAAAGATGTTAAATGCATCGACATTTCTAACCAAGGATATGGTGTAGTAAAGGTCGATGGTTTTACTATCTTTGTAAGGTCACTATTTGAAGGTGAGATTGCCGATATTAGAATTGATAATTCATTTAAAAATTACGCAATCGCATCAGTACAAAGACTAATTGAAAAAAGTGAATATAGAGTGAGCGATTATTGTACATTATCAAATAAATGTAATGCCTATAAGTATAATGACTTATCATATGAAGGACAAATTTTAATAAAAGAGAAACAAATGTCTAATTTATTTAAACAAGATGTAAAAGTTGTTTGCTCTGATAATACTACTCATTATCGAAACAAGAGTGAGTTCTTTTATCACAATGGACATTTTAATAGTTATGATCATAATAAACGTTTGGTAAAAATTACTGAGTGCTTAGTTTCAAGAAAAGAAATTAATGACTTAATGCCAATAGTACTTGAAGCCATTAACAATAATAAGAAAGCCAATATTAAAAGTGTAATCTTTAGATATTCAGAATTTGAAGATAAGTTGATGTTAATATTTGTTAGCGAGAGTGAAAATCGCTTCCACCTAAAAATTGCCCAGGAAATAATCGGTTATAGTAATAAAGTAAAATCGATCATCTTAAATACAGGAGTCTCAAATAATTATCTCTTTAATAATGAGGAGAAAGTACTCTATGGATATTCATACTTAATTGATATCTTATTTAGAAAGAAATTTAAAATAACGAGTAAGTCATTCTACCAAATTAATCAAAGACAAACAGAAAAATTATATAAACTTGCAATTGACTTTGCAAACTTGAATACTACTGATAATGTAGCAGACCTTTACTGTGGAGTAGGGACAATTGGAATAATTATTTCTGACTATGTTAACCATGTCTTAGGTATAGAAGTCGTTAGTGATGCAGTAGCTGCTGCAAAAGATAATATAAACTTAAATGAAATTAGCAATTATGAAGTTATTGAACATGATTTAAATGAGGATATTGATATCTTAGAGAATATAGATGTCGCAATTGTTGATCCACCACGAAATGGATTATCAAAATCAATTATCGACAATTTAAGCTTAAGCAATATTAAAAAAATCGTCTATATATCATGCAATCCATATACACAAAAAAGAGATTTAGATATCTTTATAAGTAAAGGTTATACTTTAGAGAAGATAGCTGCCGTTGATATGTTTGCCAATACTGAGCATGT
>CAYTTS010000011.1:0-26674 GCA_964440875.1 uncultured Erysipelothrix sp.
GCCATTATAATCCTCCATTCCTTAAGTAATTATGTATTAATTATACCACAGAATAATACTTATTCAATGAAATTATCTAAACTTATATGAGTATCGTTGTTAGCCTTCGCTAACTCTAGCTAGCAAAAAAGAGCCAATACATCGGCTCTTTAAGACTTAATATGATTTAAGTTTAGATTTCTTAGTAACTAAAATATAGATAATAACTAACATACTTATAAGTATTAAAGTATGTATTAAAGCATCATTACTAGCACTAGTATTAGGTGTCTTTACATGACTTTTTTCAACACTAATATTTTCAATGTCATTCTGATTTTCTTGTGAAATATTCTCATTTTCATCTAAAAAATCATCATCTATAACAGTTTCATTACTATCTTCATGATCATTATATATAAAAGTAAATGTTTGATTTTCCTCACTATAAGTCGCAGTATTAAGATCAGGTTTTAAATATAAGTTATAATCTGATTTTAAAGTGAAAAGATCATCATTTATTGAAATACTTAATCCAATATCATCACTAAAATTATATTCTTCAAAAATTCTTCCATCTAAATGGTTAAATACAAATTTAATATTCCCTAACAATTTTTCTTCTGATTTCTTATATACTAAATTAACTACATGACCAGCATTGTAAGATAATGGATTACTGATATCTATATTAGAACTAACAAAATCATATCCCGATAAATTCTTATTTATAAGTAAACTATCACCATCACGATTAATAACTTGATTATCCTCTATGTAATTAAGTGGATATCTTCCATAACTATCTTCAAAAACGATTAGTTTGTCATCAGAGATACTATCTAAATATCTATTAACTCTAATACGACCTCGATCTGAGTAAATAAAACTCACACCAGCTAGATCTTCACAATTTTTAATATCATAAACTGAAATTATGTCATCATATCCATAAATCACTTCATTAGAATTGTATGTTAACTTATAGTAATAAAAGATATAATTATATTTTGGTGTAGCTAGCGGAAAACCTGATTGACTATTAGATGTATCTCGAGATCTTAAGAATGCTTCTTCTTGATAGTCATACCACCATTAATATCAAGTACACTATTTGGTCTAGAACTTGACACAATATTACTTAAACTATGTTGAATGATAATTGGATTATCATTACTTTTTGCTGAAACACTGAGGCTTGTTAATATCAATGATAAGAACAACAAGATTAATCTCAAATAACTTTTCATAAATATCTCCCCTTTACATTTAATTGATTATAACACTAATAGTCTGAATGATACCCGTTGTTGCTTTACATTGTTAAATACAGTCAAAAAAAGAGCCTTTATAAGGCCCTTAAATATTATTGTTAACTTTTATTCTATACTGCAAGTAAATGAGAGAAGTCATAATCATTATAAATGTGAGATGCAATCTCATATCATCACTAACTGCAGTATTAGGTATCTTAGTCGACTTATCTTTTCATTTATTTTAAGATTTTCTTCTTTTGAAACTTCATTATTTTCTCTTTCACTTTGATCATTATCAGCAAGATCCTTATAAATAAAAATAAACGTTTGATCGCTTTCACTAAATACAGTCTTAACTACATCTGGTTTCTGATGTAAGTAATAATCATCTTTTAATGTAAATAATTTATCATCAATCACGAATGAGGTCCCAACTTCACCTGATAAAGTATACTCCTCCAAAATGCTACCGTCCCCATGGATAAATGAAATTGTTATATTACTCTCAATAATATCAGTTTTTTTATAAACTAAGTTTATTACCTAATCGTCTTTATAATATATAGGATTACTTATATCAATATCAGAAAAATTAACATTATCAGCATAGGCTGTTATTGTCGTTCCCTCTTTATATACTAATTGATGAAAGTAATAACTAAAGTTATACTTTGGTGTTTCTAAAAAATAAAGCGCTTCTGTTTCACTATAGTCTTCCTTACTAACACTTCCCTCTGATACAGCAATATACTCATTATAGCTTTCAATTAGTAAATAACCATAGTCATCAAACTTAACAATGTTACTTAATATATATGAAACATATATATCATCATTTCTTGCTGTAACACTTTTAGTAAGTGTAAAAAATAAGACTAAACATAAACCGATAATACCTATAGACTTTTTCATACTGGAGGTTTTTTAAAATGCTTATAGTATGCTAAACATTAAAAAAACGAACTAATTATTAGCTCGTTTAGTTATGTACTTTTAAGAAGATTAAACCATCTTCTACTTCATCTATTTTCATATAGTCATCGTAATAATCTTTAATTAATCTTTCGATGTATAAAGCTTTATTTACATTTTCTTCACTGATAATTAAGATACTAGGTCTTTTGAACAATGCTTCTCTAAATTGGATAATTGGATTTTTATCATCACTTACCAGAAGTTCTTCAATTATTCTTAAAAACTTAATTGCAATTGCATCTTCAACACTATCACTTTCATAATGTTTATCTTCAAAGTATTCGATTAAATAATCAAAAAGATCATTATCATTATCTAAGTAGTTAAGTGGTGTACTCATAATATGTAAGTAGTAAATCCACTCACATATATAGTCTAAATAGTATGCTTCTATATTAATCTCAAATAATTCATTAATTGCCGATAGTTCTTTGAAGATTCTATTTTTAATAAATTCTTCACTACCTCTATATTCATTTAAGCCATTAATAAATCCTAGTCTTACTGTTGAGTGTTCTCCACTTGAGTTTAAGATTTCAAATGGATACTCATAAGATTGAATAAATTCACTAAGATCATTAATAACGGCTTCATCTACATTTAAAAGTACCGCACTTTTATGACTCTCTATTATTCCTTTTAAACTTTCTCGCATATTAATCCTCCATAAATCTTTCTAAAACATCAAATAGTAATTCTAATCCTTTTGAGTTTGCGCAAATGCGCTCTTCAGTTATTTCTATTAACTCATCTTTAAGTAGTGAGTCAATTACATCTTTATATTTCTCTTTAAAGTTTACATTAAATATTTCATTGTACTTACTAATACTAAAGCCTTCACTTAATCTTAAGTTCATCATTATGTATTCAAACATTTCATCTTCAATACTTAGATCAATAATTTCTTTATCAAAGTCTTTATTTAAATAAGATCTTAAATTACGTGTATTAGTATAACGTTGGTGATTCTCTTTTCCTGAGGCATGTAAGCCAACACCGATAAAGTCATCATAGTGCCAGTAAGCTTTATTATGTAGTGATTCAAAGCCTTCTTTTCTAAAGTTACTTATCTCATAGCGATCATACTTATGCTTCGCTAAGAAATCAACTGCCAACTCATACATAGAGGCGTCTAGATCACTTATAGCCGGTTTATAACCTAAGCGTCCAAACTTACTATTTGGTTCAATAGTAAGCCCATAAAGGCTAATGTGATTGATATTAAAGTCTAAGATTACTTTTAGACTTTCATGTAAGTCTTCAATTGTTTGTGTTGGTATACCATACATTAAATCTACCGAAATATTATTGATACCATTTGCTTTTAAAGTTTTAATTGCCGTATGGACTTCTTCAATTGTATGTTTTCTATCTATAATCTTTAAAAGATTATTTTGGGTAACTTGCATACCAAGACTTGCCCTATTCACATTATTAGCAAACATTACTTTGGCTTTATCAGCCGTTAGTGATTCAGGATTTATCTCAATTGTAAATTCAATTAGATCCCTTGAATATGGTTTTAGTATTTCAAATAAGCGTTCTAATTGTTTAACTGTTAGAGCAGATGGTGTGCCACCACCAATATAGATTGTCTCCAAATTATTAATTTCTTTACTACTAATCTCATAAGCTAATACTTCAAGATACTCATCAACGACACGCTCATTATTTAAAACACGAGCAAAGTCGCAGTAAGCACATATAGCATCACAAAATGGGATGTGGACGTATAATGACTTTGCCATTACTCGTCCATTGAAAGAACAGCCATGAATGCATCTTGTGGAATATCAACCGATCCGACAGATTTCATACGTTTCTTACCTTTTTTCTGAGCTTCTAATAATTTCTTCTTACGTGAAATATCTCCACCATAACATTTTGCAATAACGTTCTTTCTTAATGCTTTAATATTAGTTCTTGCGATAATACGGTTATTAACAGCAGCTTGTATTGGTACTTCAAACTGGTGTTGTGGTATTAATTCTTTTAATTTAATTGCCATGGCATTGCCACGGTTAAAGGCAAAGTCTCTATGAACAATTAACGCTAAAGCATCTACTGGCTCTTGGTTAATTAAAATATCCATCTTAACTAGTTTACTTTCAAAGTAGCCGATCATTTCATAGTCAAGTGAAGCATAACCTTTTGTTCCTGATTTTAATTTATCAAAGAAGTCTAAGACAATCTCACTTAATGGTAGTTTATAGACAACAACGTTTCTTTCACCTTCAACTTGCATATCAACATATTCACCACGTTTAGATTGACATAATTCCATAACAGGACCTACATACTCTTGTGGTGTCATAATAGTTGCCTTAACATATGGCTCTTCAATCTTCTCAATACTTTGAAGATCTGGGAAGAATGCCGGGTTATCAACCTTTAACATTTCTCCATTAGTTAAATATACATGGTATATAACTGATGGTGCTGTTGCTATTAAGTCTAAATCATATTCACGTTCTAAACGCTCTTGGATAACATCCATATGTAATAATCCTAAGAATCCACATCTAAATCCAAAGCCTAAGGCTTGTGATGATTCAGCTTCAAATTGAAGTGCAGCATCATTTAGTTTCATCTTTTCTAAAGCATCTCGAAGATCATTATATCTTTGATTATCAGTTGGATAAATACCAGCATATACCATTGGGTTTAATTTACGATAACCAGGTAATATTTCTGTTGCCCCATTTTCTTTAGTTGTAACAGTATCACCAACGCTAACATCTTGGATAGTTTTAATACTTGCACTAAACCAACCAACATCTCCAGCACTTAATTGTGGACGTTTAACTTCAGATGGTGAGTAAATACCCGTTTCAAGTACTTCATATACTTTACCGTTAGCCATAAATTTAATTTCATCGCCAACTTTAATACTACCTTCCATTACTCTAACATTAACAATAACGCCACGATAAGCATCATATTCAGAGTCAAAAACTAAAGCCTTTAACGGTGCTTTAATATCACCAGTTGGTGCTGGTACAAATTTTACGATTGCTTCAAGGACATCTTCAATACCAATACCTGATTTAGCTGATATTAATGGTATATCATCACCATCAACACCTAAAAGATCTTCTATCTCTTTTTTAACGCGTTCTGGATCAGCGTTTGGTAAGTCAATCTTATTAATTACAGGAATAATTTCTAAGTCGTTTTCCATAGCTAAATAAACGTTAGCTAAAGTTTGCGCTTCAATTCCTTGGGCAGCATCGACAACTAAAATTGCCCCTTCACAGGCAGCAAGTGATCTTGATACTTCATAAGTAAAGTCAACGTGACCTGGAGTATCTATTAAATGGAATGTATAATCCTCTCCATCATTGGCCTTATATTTTAACTCTACTGCTGTTAATTTTATGGTAATTCCACGTTCACGCTCTAAATCTAAACTATCTAAAAGTTGTGATTGCATATCACGTGTTGCTACTGTTTCTGTTTTTTCTAATATTCTATCCGCTAATGTACTCTTACCATGATCGATATGAGCAATGATAGAAAAGTTTCTTATTTTATCTTGTTTCATAATTACCTCCTCAAGATTTATTTTTCATATGCATCGATTATCTTTTGAACTAAGGGATGTCTTACAACATCATTACTACTTAATTCTACAAAGGCAATATCTGGTATATCTTTTAATAAATTAAAAGCTGATGCAAGTCCAGAATCACGTTGATTCTTTAAATCTATCTGAGTTATATCTCCATTTATAACCATTTTTGAGTTAAAACCTAAACGTGTTAAAAACATTTTAATTTGTGTTTGTGTCGCATTTTGCGCTTCATCTAAAATAATGAAAGCATCATTTAATGTTCGACCACGCATATAAGCAAGTGGCGCAATTTCTATTATGCCATTCTCGATATATTTCTCTACATTTTCGACACCTAACATTTCGTGTAAGGCATCATAAAGTGGTATTAAATATGGGTCAACCTTCTCTTTTAAATCTCCAGGTAGAAATCCTAAGTTTTCGCCCGCTTCAACGGCAGGTCTTGTTAGAATTATCTTTTTTATCTGTTTATTTTTTAGAAGATCAGCAGCATAAGCTACTGATAAAAATGTTTTACCTGTTCCAGCTGGACCAACTGCGAAGATAATATCTTTAAGTAACATATCCTCAACAAAACCTCTTTGGCCAATTGTCTTAGGAAAGACATTTTTCCCACTCTTAGTTTTAGCAAATACTTTCTTTCTTAGTTGTGAGTATAAATTTTCTTTATTCTGTTTAACTAAGTTACAAATATAAATAATATCACCAGTCTTAAGTACTTGATTATTTCTAATCTCATCCAACATCACTAAAAGAACTCTTTTTACATATTCTGTATAAGCTGGATCTTTAACATAAAACTCTGAGTTAATTAAGACTACTTCTGTCTCAAAATAATCTTGAATCATTTTTAAGAAAGTGTTATTCACCCCACTAATTAACTGTAGTTCATCAATACTGATGTCATCTATTATAATTGTATTTGCCATTTAATACCTCCTACAACCTATTTTACTTTAAAAACGATAATTTTTAAAGTTATTACAACTTAAAAAAAGATGCTTACACATCTTTTTTAGTATCTCTTTTTACTCTTGCTGTTAGCTTTACGCGCAGCTTCAGATTTTTCTTTACGTTTGATCGCTGGTTTCACATAGAACTCGCGCTTACGAGCTTCGGCAAGGGTACCGTTACGCGAAACTTGACGCTTAAAACGACGTAGTGCTTCATCAAGATCTTCGTTGTTTTTAATTACTACTTTTGACATATAAACCCTCCCTTCTGGGATTATGTATTCTCTAATACGTACTTATTATATCTAATTATATCGGATAAATCAAGATTTCTTATCTAATTAATCATTTTTCTCTGATTTTAGTAAATGATACATAAATCTATCGGGTGAATCTAAGAAATATTTATAATCTTTTACGATTGGATGATCACTATATTCAAGACTTTCAACACCATCTTCAAAGTAGTAGATCTTCGCATTAGGATAAGCCAATAATATTGGTGAGTGAGTACAAATGATAAACTGTGAACCAAGTTTAGTATATTCATCAATTAATGCTAATAGACTTAATTGATTTTGAAATGATAATGGTGTCTCAGGCTCATCTAGTAAGTAGAGTGTATTAGCCCTTAGTCGACTCTTAAAGAAATCAATATAACCCTCACCATGAGATACCTTTAAATAATTATCAACAATACTATTTAAGGCAGCACTATTATTTTTATGTAAATTAGTTTCTAATATATATCCTAAACCCTCTTTATTAGTATGGCGAGCACTCGCCTCACTTAACATCTCTTGATTGACTTGATAATCTTTTTTCGCCCAAATTAAGTATGTATAAAAATCCTCACTAGTAAAGTAATAGCCCCTTTTTAACTTTTGGGAAAAACTTAAACTGTAGGCTTTATTATAATCATATTTAAAAGCTTCCTTACCCAGACTTATACTATTACTTAAATTGGCGATAGCATTTAAGATTGTCGACTTACCAGAGCCATTACTGCCAGTAAAAAAGACAACAGGATATTCTAAGTTTATTTTATCAAAACTAACAATGTTAAATGGATAATCATCTTCATTGATATTTCTTTGATTAATAGCTGCTAACATTAAAATCTCTCCTTAAAATGATTGGGACTAACACCTAGGTATTTCTTAAAGACACTAGAGAAGTATCTTTGGTCATTGTAGCCAACAGCAAGGGCAACTTCATAGATCTTTACATTTGGATCTTCCAATAGTTTACAAGCCTCTCGTAGGCGATAAAGTGTTAAATACTCACTGAATCCATAGTTGAATTCAGATCGAAACATTCTACTAATTGTACTCTCAGATACTTTTAAATAATCAGCTAGTGAGGAAAGACTAATATCCTTATTATAGTTATCACTTATATATTCACGAGTCGCCTTAGCATTTTGATGGGTACTTCTATCAGCAAGCGATAAGTAGCGATTAAGATTTGAATAATAATCATCACGATTATCACTTGAATATTTCTTTACATCACTTAGGTCTTTAACATTATCTTTAGCCTTATTAATTGCCTTTTCAAATTCAAGATCAGTGAAGGGTTTCAATAGATAATCAATGGCTCCAAGTTTCAATGCCTTTTTAGCATACTCAAATTCACTAAAAGCACTGATGACAATAAAGCTTAAATCTTGTGTTTCACTTAATATTTTTATCATTTCTAAGCCATCCATAATTGGCATCTTTATATCAGTAATAATAATATCAGGTTTTAGTTTAAGTGCTAAATCTAATCCTTCTTTACCATTTTTGGCTTCACCGATAATTTCAACATCATACTTATTCCAATCAGTCGTTAAGATTAGACCTTTTCTAACTATTTCTTCATCTTCAACTATTAACGCTCTAAACATCATCAATCTCCTCCAACTTACTTAAAGGTATTACTAAAGTTACAATTGTCCCAACATCAATGCTACTATTGAAAGTCAAACTAGCCTTCTCTCCATAGTGCAACTTAATTCTATTTTCAACATTCTTAAGTCCAATCTTACCATCATTTTCATCATATTTATAGTCTGAGCCAAGTCCATTATCACAAATTGTAAAGTAAAGACTATACTCATCCTTCCAGGCTGATATATCAATACTACATTGATCACTATCTGGTTCAATACCATGGATAATTGAATTTTCAACGATCGGTTGAATAATTAACTTCGGTATTTGATAGGCTAAAACATCATCACTAATATCAGATGTGTAAGTAATTCTATCTTTATATCTAATAATCTGAAGCTTAATATAACTTTCAACAAAAGCTAACTCTTCTTTTACACTAACATATAAATTAGTATTCATACTTGCCTTTAATAAGATTGAAAGCTCAGTAGTTATTAAGGCAATATCTTCATTTCCAGATAATTTCGCCTTCCATTTAATCGTATCTAATGTATTATTTAAGAAATGAGGATTAATTTGTGACATTAAAGATTTTATCTCCGACATTCTTAATAACTCTTGTTTCTTAATATCTTCATCACGATATCTTTCAATTCTTCTAATTAATTTATCAAATTGATTTTCTAACTCTAATAACTCATTATCAAACTTAAGTTTATCATCTTCCTTTTTAAATGGTCGATAATTACTTACCTTCTTAACTAATGTAAAGATTGGCTCTGTAAAACGATTGATTAAAAAGTAAGCTAAGATACCTGATATTAAGGCAGTAGCTAAGATAACTATAAAAGTAGTTATTGATAATAGTTCTAGATTTTCATTATATAAATATTTAGGTAAAATACCATATAAGGTAAAGCCTAGATCTTCATTACTCTTATTAAAAATATCAACTTCATCTAAGCTGTAGAGTAGATCATCATCTTCACTAACATTTAAACGATCATATCTAAAGACATTATCTAAATAAGATATCGGGCTTGTAAAAATGGAGTCATTATATATAATCTCATTTTCTTTGGTCGTTATAATAAATTGGATTAAACGTTGATCACTCTCTTTAACCGATCTAATTAACCTTTGGATATACTCTGATGATACATCTAAAATCAAATAGATATTCTCAGATTCAACTTCAATCTTACTAATAAGACTAAAGGAGCTTGTAAAGTTTTGATCAATACGTTCTAAGTTTGGATAAAATATTAAGCCATCCTCTTTTTTTACCTTATTAAAAATTCCCCAATTTGCATATCTTGGTAGCCTATATAAATCCGGTAATTCTCTTGTCGAAACATGGTAACCATAATCATCTAGAACATGAAGTGCCATCACTCCCTCATCAACCATTAAATACTGATATAAGTAGGTTGATATCTCTTGATGATTTAATTCAAGATCTTTTAATAGATCTTTTTCTAAGAGTGAATACTCTAAACTCTTTAATTTTACCTTATGAAAGATAATACTATCGCTAATTAAATCATTTGTCGTATCCAAAACTTCTTCAACTCGACTAGTATTTGAAACACTAATCGTATTTTTCATTAATACTAAAGAAAAAACACCAAGAAATAATAAGGGCAAGACAGAAGAAATAATAGTAATTATTATCAACTGTTTTTTCATGCTCATTTTTCTTAGTGTTTTCATTTTATTTACCCTTCAGTTTAAACAACCGATACCTTCCCTTTACTTATTATAGCAAAAACCGCTAGAGATATGATTGTCGCAATTGTTAAGATACTCGCAAGTGCTGCCGCTGTACCAAAACTTGCCCTTACTACTTCGGTATAAATCGCAACTGCGATTGTCCCCGTTTTAGCTGAATATAACATAATACTTGAACTTAATTCATTAATCGTACTAATCCAAGATAAGATAGCCCCTGATATAATACCTGGTAACATTAATCTTGTCGTAACTGTAAAGAATGATTTCATTGGTGAAACACCTAAACTAATTGATGCTTCTTCAACACTTTGATCAACCTGTTGCAAGATTGCACTGGATGATCTAACTGTATATGGCATCTTACGTATGATGTAAGATATGATCAGAATTGTTGGCGTACCAATTAATACTAGTGGACCACTTCTAAATGCTAATACAAGCCCAATACCTAAGACGGCACCTGGTATAACATATGGAAACATTACAAGTAAGTCTAATATTTCTGAAGTTTTAGATTTTTTCTTAGTCGTTAAGTAAGCAACAATAATTCCAATAACAATAATTCCAACTATCGCAATACCTGAGTAAACAAAGGTATTTCTAATATTTGATCCTAACTTATAAATAATCTGACGATATGAGTCTAGACTATAGCCACTAACAAATATTGGTCCACTTGTTTTTAAGAATGAAGTATAGACAACAACAATCTGAGGTAAGAATGATACAAATGTTATTGCAAAGATTACTGCAGTAACTAAGATTCTATTAAGTGGTTTTAACTTTTCTACTTTAGGTGGTCTTAATGCACTCATATAATATTGTTTCTTATCAACTACACGCTTTTGGTATAGAAGAACTGATAATGAGAATACTACAAGGATAATTGATGATGCTGCCGCTAATCCTGGATTTCCAGCCATCTCACTAATAAATTCCTCATAAGCAAGTACTGGTAAAACTTTATAACCTTCTCCAATTAGCATCGGTGTACCAAAATCAGCTAAACTTGTCATAAAGACCATAATTGCCCCTGCCGCAATTGTTGGAAGAATAACTGGGAATGTTACTGTTAACATCCTTCTCCACTTAGACATTCCAAGATTTTCAGCCGCTTCTTCAAGTGAAGAGTCAATGTTTTCTAAGGCTCCTTTTACATATAAGTAGACATATGGAAATAACTTCAGTGTAAAAACTAAAATTATTCCATTAAAGCCATAGATAGGTGGTGTATTAATACCAAATCTTGCTAAGAAATTAGTAATAGTACCATTTCTTCCAAGTAACATAATCCAAGAGTAGGCACCAATAAATGGTGGTGACATTAATGACATAATAATCATAATGTTAATTATTTTCTTAAAGTAAACATCATAACGTGTCATGACATACGCCATCGGTACTCCAATAATTACCGTTGTAATTGTCGTTATTACCGCGATCTTTAATGATCTAAATAAAGTCTGATAATAATAAGGATAGGTGAAGAAGGTCTTAAAGTGTTCTAAAGTAAAAGCCCCTTCTTTAGTTTTGAAACTAGAAGCAAATAGTGAGAAAAATGGGTAAACTAGAAATATCATAAATATTGCAAAGATAATTAGTTTGGAATAATCCCAAAAGTCCATATTTTTTATTCTGGTTTGAATTTTATTAAGCATTAATATTCACCTGACCATCTTTAGTAAATAAAGTAACTTTATCAGTGTCTAATTTAATATAGACTTCACCTTCTTCTCTAATGAATGGACTATTTTGTGTATACTCATTTATTTCAATTATTTGACCATTATTTAAAGTGACTTCATAAGAAACAAAATCACCTAAGAAAGTTGCTAAAGTAATATCCCCTTTAATACCTTCTTTATCATTTGAGAAAATAAATTGTTCTGGTCTTACTGATACTAATATATCTTCATCTACATTTGCCGTATGTTTTTTATTCACTTTATAGCCTAAAACTTCAAATTCATCGCTACTTATTGATTTAGCAGCTAAGAAATTTGATGTTCCAATAAAGTTAGAAACGAATTCATTTTGTGGGTTTTTATATAATAAATCTGGTCTTTCAATTTGCATAATCTTACCTTTATCAAGAACAGCAATTCTATCCGAAATAGCTAAAGCTTCCTCTTGATCGTGGGTAACATAAATTGTTGTAATATTTAAATCTCTTTGTAACTTTTTAATAACCGTACGCATTTGAACACGTAATTTTGCATCTAAGTTAGATAATGGCTCATCCATTAATAATATCTTAGGTTCAATTACGATCGCTCTTGCAAGTGCAACACGTTGTTGTTGTCCACCTGATAATTCAGATGGCATACGATCTTTCAAGTCATCTATTTGTACTGTCTTTAAAGCTGCCATAATTCTTCTATTTGCTTCTTCTTTATTAACTTTTCTAGCTTTAAGTCCGTATCCAACATTATCGTAAATACTTAAATGTGGGAATACCGCATAGTTTTGAAATACCATCCCAATATCTCTTTTGTGCGCTGGTTTATTATTAATAACTTCGCCATCAAATAAGATTTCTCCAGCTTCAATAGAGTTGAAACCTGCAATCATTCTTAGTAAAGTCGTCTTTCCACAACCAGAAGGTCCTAATAACGTGAAAAATTCCCCCTCTTTTATTTCGATCGAAACATCATCAATCGCTTTAAAATCACCATACATTTTAACCGTATTTTTTATATCTACACTAACACTCATTCTAACACTCCTAACTTTAATAGAAAAAGAGGTTAAACCTCTTTTTCTGTTTATCTATAGCTTATTTTCCAATAACTATATCTTTCCATTTTTCAAGATTTGCTTCTTTTTCGCTTGATGCCCAACCGAAATCGTATTCAACTTGTTTAATATCACCTAGTGGCGGAAGTCCTTCAGGAGCTTCAACATCATCTCTAATTGAACGACGGCTTAATTTATCAGCCATAATCTCTTGAGTTTCTTTACTTAATGCAAAGTCAACAAATTTCTTAGCATTTTCTTTATTTTTAGCACCTTTGATAATCGCTAATCCATCAGGTACTGCTGTAGTTCCATCTTCTGGATAAACAATCTTAACTGGAGCACCATTTAAAACATACTCAATAGCTTGTTTCTCTAATGTTAAACCAACTGAATATTCTCCATCAGCTACTCCTTGGTAAACACCTGATGATGATGAAATAACTTTTTCATCTAAGTTATCATAGAATTTTTTGATGAAGTCCCATCCACCAGTATCTTTACCGTATACTGAAATCATCGTTGCCATAATTGTATAAGCTGATCCACTCTTAGCTGGATCTGCCATTGCGATTTTACCTTTAAATTCTGGTTTTAATAAGTCTTCCCATGATTTAGGAGCATCTGCTTCAGCTACTAAGTCAGTGTTATACATAATTACCATTGGAAGTGGACTTTCACCTAACCAAGTAAATCCTTCATCATAGTAAAGTGAATCAACATTTGCTAATTCTGGTGATTCATATGGTTCAAAGAATTCATCAAATGCCGCTAATGATTCTGCTCCACCACCCCAAAGTACGTCACCTAATGCGTTGTCGCCTTCAGCCTCTACACGAGCTAATAACTCTCCTGTACCTGCTGCAATAACATCAACTTTAATTCCCGTTTTACTTTCAAACTCTTTAACTAGTAAGTTAATTGTCTCTGCCGGGTGAGGTGAGTAAACAGTTAGTGTATCACTATCGCCCTCTGGTGCGTCATTTTTTGTTCCACACGCAGTTAACGTTAACATTACTGCTAACATAATCGTTACTACTTTCAAATATTTTTTCATACATCCTCCTTGTAAACGCTCTCACGTTATGATTATATTTTAGCAAAGATACCAATATCATTGAACATCAAATACTGTCAAATTGTTTAATATTAAGTCAAATCATTGTAATTTTAAATATTGAGAGGTAATTTATAAGCAGGAGGGATAATTATGCGTGAAGAAATAATATTTGGAACTGGTGGTTGGAGAGCAATAATTGCCGATGGCTTTACAAAAGAAAATGTAATGATCTTAGCTCAAGCACTAGTTAGTGAAATAGGAAAAGTAGAAAAGCAGGAAATCGTCATTGGCTATGATCGACGTTTTCTCTCTGATACTGCAGCAGTTTGGTTATCAGAAGTATTTAGTGCTAATAAGATTAAAGTTCATTTAATTAACAAACCATCACCATCTCCGATGATAATGTTTGCTGTTGAAAACTTAGATTTAGACTATGGTATTTGTGTCACTGCAAGCCATAATCCTGCACTATATAACGGTATTAAGATTTTTACTAAAGGTGGAAGAGATGCCACTGAAAAGGTAACTGATCAGCTAATGAAAAATATTAAAGATAATAAGCAAGTCAAACATATTCCAATTGAGCAAGCTTACAAAGAACAATTAGTTGAAAACTTTAATCCCCAAAATGATTACATTGATTCAATACTTAAGTATGTCGATAAGGATGCGATTAGAAATGCTAACTTAAAGGTACTTGTTGATACAATGTATGGTGTTTCAAAAACTTCCCTATCAATTATCCTCTTTACAACAAGATGTGATGTCGATATTATTAATGAAAGACATGATACACTCTTCGGTGGTAAACTACCCTCACCTGAATCTAAAACATTGCATAAGTTAAGTGATATGGTCAATGAAGGTGAATATGATTTAGGTATCGCTACCGATGGTGATGCTGATCGTATCGGTATTATTGATGAGAATGGACGCTTTATTCATCCTAACTTACTATTAGCCCTACTTTATGAATATCAGCTTACTTATAAAGGCTTAAGTGGTCCTGCCGTTAGAAATCTTTCCACAACTCACCTACTAGATAAGATTGCCAAAAAGCATGGACAATATGTCGTTGAAGTACCTGTCGGATTTAAACATATCTCAGAAGCGATGGAAAAACATGATGCCATAATCGGTGGAGAATCTAGTGGTGGTTTAACAGTTAAAGGTCACATTAGAGGTAAGGATGGAATCTTTGCCGCAACTATCTTAGTTGAAATGATCGCAACAACGAATAAAAGTATTGGTCAATTAGTTAATGAACTATATAAAGAGTATGGTGACTTATACAATGATGAAATAAGTCTAAGTTTTAGTCTTGAAGATAAAGAGCGAATTACTAAAATTTTATTTGAGGATAAACTTATACCTGATTTTGACTGTGAGATTGCTAAAGTTGAATACTTTGATGGATTAAAAGTTTATTTTAAAAATGATTCATGGCTAAGTGCTAGATTCTCTGGTACCGAACCTTTAATAAGAATTTTTGTTGAATCAAGTAGTAATGAGAAAAATAAAAAAATGATCTCAGATTTAAGATCATTACTTGCAATTTAAAGGGAAGCATAACTTCCCCTTTTTAATATTCACTATTTACAACTTCAGTTTTATCAATTAGTTTTGTACCACTTGATGTACCGATACGATTTGCACCAGCTTCTATCATTTTATGTAAATCATCACTACTTCTAACACCACCAGCAGCTTTGATCAATGTATTATCCTTAACTACTGATTTCATTATAATAACATCTTCAATAGTTGCCCCACGATCTGCAAAGCCTGTTGATGTCTTAATAAAGTCTGCTTTGGACTCATTAACGATCTCACTAACTTTTCTTATTTCTTCTTCATTTAGATAAGCAGTTTCGACAATGACTTTCAATACCTTATCTTTAATCACTTCTTTTATAGCATTAATCTCATCTAAGACATAAGCATATTCTTTATTTTTAAAGCGTCCAATATTTATTACCATATCAATCTCATCTGCTCCATTTACAACCGCCTCAAATGCTTCAGCGACTTTACTCTTGCTAGTATTTGCTCCTAGTGGAAATCCAATAACAGTACATACTAAAACATCTGAGTTTTTTAGATATTGTTTTGCTAATTCTACATAAGTCGGATTAATACATACCGCCTTAAAGTTGTAAGCAATAGCTTCATCACATAGTTTTTTAATATCATCAGCTGTTGCAACTGCTTTTAATAGTGTGTGATCAATATACTTGTTCATCTTTATTCTCCTCTATTTCTTTATACTCACTTAAGATTTCTTTGACAATATTAACATCACCCATATAAGGCTCTTTTCCTGATGCAAGGGCCATGTATTGATCATTTCCCTTACCTAAAACTAAGATAATATCATCTCTATTAGCAAGCTCGATAGCTTGATAGATAGCATCATAGCGATTTTCAATAGTTATATATTTATTCGTTATTCCTTCGGCAATTTGTTTACTAATATCAGCTACTGATTCATTTCTTGGATCATCTTCCGTTAAAATTATCATATCGCTATACTTATTAGCTATTTCACCTAAAACCTTACGTTTTAAAATATCTCTTTCACCAGCACTACCAAAGACACTAATAATCTTTTTATCTTTTACAATTGCTTTTGCATATTTAAATAATGACTCAAAGCCATCTGGTGTATGAGCATAATCAATTATTACTTGGAAGTTTTCAAAGTCTACTCTCTCAACTCGACCACTAATTTGATCCATATCTTTAACAACTGCAATTATCTCTTCAATACTCATACCATAGGTATTTAAAGTTGCGATTGCCGCCAGTAAGTTAGCTAAGTTAAATTTAGCTACCAAATTACTAACAACTTCATATTCCTTATCAGCTACTACTAAGGTAAATGTCGTTTTATCAATAAAGTATTCAGTATTTATCGCTCGATAATCAGCTGGATTGTCGATACCATAAGTTACAATATTCGCAATTTCACTATTAGCAAGTCTTTGGCCATACTTATCATCAACATTAATTACAGCCGTTTGCTGGTCTGTTAATGTATTAAATAATAATGCTTTAGCCTCAAAATATGATTCCATTGTTCCATGATAGTCTAAGTGCTCATGTGTTAAATTAGTAAAAATTGCATAATCATATTTAAGGGCAGAAACTCGTTTTTGAATTAATGAGTGGCTTGATACTTCAATTGCCAATGCCTTAACATTATCATTTACCATATTGCTCATATGTCTTTGTAAGTCAATAACATCAGGTGTTGTATACTCTGCTTGAATCGTTTTATTATTATAGGCAATATTTATCGTTCCAATATAGCCGGTATTTACTTTTGTATTAAGAATATTTTGTATTAGTGAGGTAACCGTTGTTTTACCATTAGTACCTGTTACTGCGAATACATCAAGTTTACTTGATGGATCATCATAAAATTCACTTGCAATTCTATTTAACTCACTATTAACATCATTAACTCTATGATAAACGATAGTATCTTTATAAGATGATAAATCATCACTGTGAACTATACAAACAGCCCCATTTTTAATCGCCATATCAACAAACTTATGGCCATCATTTAAGATGCCTTTAACACAAAAGAATATCCCTTGATCTACTTTCTTTCTTGAATCTGTGAATAAGTTTTTTATTTCCATGCTTGGCGCATCATTTATCAAGGTAGCCAAATCTTTCTTTTTTAATAGTTCCATATGTAATCCCCTTATCTAACATCATTACTAACTTTACCCCTTAAAAGTTAAAGTTTATTTAAATTTCTT
Source organism: uncultured Erysipelothrix sp. (assembly GCA_964440875.1). Taxonomy (GTDB): domain Bacteria; phylum Bacillota_I; class Bacilli_A; order Erysipelotrichales; family Erysipelotrichaceae; genus JAAZDN01. The sequence goes on from CAYTTS010000011.1 coordinate 17,921, forward strand.
CTTAATCTTTATTAATTTCTTTAATAATCTTTTTTGAACTAAATTATTATCAATCAAATAATTTACTAATCCTTCTTTATCATCAGCTAAAACTAGCTTTGAGATATCTTTAATTGCTTCATCATTTATTACGGATGGTAAGCCAAAGCTATATTTCATATTCTTATCGACAAGATAAAATCTACGCATTGCCTTATTGTACATAATATACTTATCATTATCACCTGATATATAATCTATTTGTCCAAAGTCTGCCTCTAATGGCAGAATTCCAAAGTTAGTATCCAAGTTAATGATTTTTTTATAATCATAGAGATATTTTCTAAATGCTTCATTTTCAAACATTAAAAGATCATGATTATAGTAAGCATTAATTAAATCATCAAAATAGCTGATTAAGTACTTTTTATCATCATAGATAAAATATTTAATTTTAGAAACTTTAGGTTCTAGTTCATTATAGAGAAGAAATTTACGTTCTGAATAGGAAACAACTTCCCAAAAGTCTCTTAAAGATTCTTTTATTTCAAAGAAGCTATTTTGAATCTGCTTCATATTTTCATAACTAGTCCTTAAGATTGTAAATTCGATATAGTCAAAATCATCATTAACTTTCTTATAAAGACCTTGTTTTTCAAAGTCTTTTCTTAATGATTTCATTGATTTAATATTCTCATTTTGTTTTACTAAATAATTCTTATTATATTTATTTAATAATTTAAATACCTTCTTCATCTTATCCCTACCTATGATTTAATTTCAAACTTACTGCGACAGTTACTACAAGTAACTTCTAATTTTCCTCTTTTTCTTGGAACTCTTAATTGTTTATGACATGTTTTACATATAAAATATTTATGATTTCTATCCGTTATATTTAACTTCATTATTTTAAATCTTACTTTAATATAACGAAGATAACGGCGATAAATAACTAGTTCACGTGCTCTTTGTGAGCGTTTGTTTGATAGTGAACGGTATAAACTATATAGCATTAATGCTAATGAAAGAGTTCTTGGTATATTATTTTTTGTAAATAGTGAAAATACAAATAAAACTATCGCTAGATAATAAATATGTTGCGATAGTTGATCAAATCCATATGCATTACTTAAAAAGGCCCTGATCTTATTTTTCATTAGTACTCTCCTGTATTTGATAATTCTAATAATTTTTTAATCTCAAATGGTTTAATGCGGCGGTATTCTCCAACATCTAAACCTTCTAGTGTCATAAATCCAAACTTACGACGGTGTAGTCTAACTACTGTTACACCTAGTGATTCAAACATACGTTTTATTTGACGGTTTCGACCTTCACGTAGTGTGATTGTTAGGTTTGTCATTTCACGTTTTTTATCATAGTTTCTAATCTTAATTTTAGTTGGAAGTGTCATATAGCCATCAAGCATTATTCCACTCTCTAACATTTTAATCATTTCAACTGTAACTATTTTATCTAATACAACGTCATATACTTTTTCCATTTCAAATGATGGGTGAATCATTGCGTTTGTAAACTCTCCATCGTTTGTTAGCATTAGTAATCCTGTTGTTGTGTAGTCTAATCTTCCTACTGGATAAATTCTACGATCATCAGCAATTAAATCCGTAATTACATCTCTACCACGATCATCACTAACACTACTTAAATAGTTTTTCGGTTTATGTATTAAATAGTAAACCTTTTCTTCTTTATTAATAGCACGGCCATTAACAACTACTAAGTCACTCTTTGAAACTCTTGTTCCAAGCTCAGTGACTCGCTCTCCATTCACGAAAACTTTTCCATCTGTAATTAATACTTCTGCTTTTCTTCGTGATGTAATACCACTTGCAGCAATTACTTTCTGCAATCTCTCTTTATTATCTTTACTCATATAAATCCAACTCCATCTGTCCACTGTATTTTGGTAAATCAGGTAATTCATCAATACTTATTAATTTAAAGACATCTAAGAAATCTTTTGTAACTCCATATAATATTGGCATACCTGGGGCATCTGCCCTTCCTACTTCTTCAATTAAGTTTCTTAAACTTAATCTTCTTAACATTGCATCACTTCCAACACCACGTATCTCTTCAATCTCAACACGTGTTATCGGTTGTTTATAGGCAATAATCGCTAATGTCTCTAAGGCTGCAGGTGAAAGGTTATTTTGTTTAACAACTTTAAATAACTCCGCTGCATAATCATGAATTACTGCTTTTGAAACAAACTTATATACTCCACCATATTTTACTAATTCAATACCATGTTTATCATCTAAGTAATAAGCAACCATTTCATCTAATACTTCATTTATCTCAGTAATACTGCGCTCTAATAATTTTGCAAGTACTTCGGCTTCAATACCTTCATCACCATTGATGAATATTAAACCTTCTAATACTTGAAATAAATTTATCTCTTCCATTATTCACTCCACCTTAACCATATTTCACTATCTTCATCAATAACATATGTTAACAAATTTAACCTTATTAAGTCTAATATTGATAAGAAACTAACGACAAATACTTGAATATCATTTGAATCACTAACTACTTTAGTAAAACTAAATGATTCCTTGTAATCTTTAAAACGCTCTCTAATCTCGACAACACGATCATCAACACTTAATTCTTTATGTGTAATCTTCGTCTGAAAAGGATTATCTAAGCTAATTCTTTGCATAAGCTTGTCCATTGCTTTAATTAAGTCAGAAACATTACCTTCTAATGGTAGTTCCTCTACATCACTTATTAAATCTTCGACAATTGGACTTGCCGATATAGAATACTCTTTAATACGTTCTTCATAAAATGTTTCTAAAACTTTACTTGCTTCTTTAAATTGTTGATATTCTAATAATCTTTTGACAAGTAAGTCATGGGGATCCTCTTCATAATCATCTTCAAGAACTTCAGTTTCTACTGGTAAAAGTTTTTTACTCTTATATTCAATTAAGGTCGCAAGCATAGTTAAATATTCACTAGCAACCTCTAAGTGAATAACTAATGCATTATTGATGTAATTAATATACTGATCCGTTAATTCTAATATATCTAAATCAAAAAGATCTAACTCTTGTTTTGATATTAAGTGTAACATCAAGTCAAGTGGACCCTCAAAATCATCTAATCTAACCTCAAATACCATGTATACCTCTTCTATAAGACTTTATAAATCAAATCTTCCTTAACTATTTTTTCATCTGTAAATGTATAACTAGCATATAATCGCTCAATCCACTCATCACTTAAGTCATCATCATGATATACCGTAATTAATGGATCTCCCGTATTTTTATAGTCACTTATTTTTCCAGATAACTCTAAACCAACTGCATAATTAATGTTTTCATCAACTGTTTTTCTTCCAGCTCCAAGAACCATCGCTAACTTTCCAAGTTCACTAGCTTTTATACTAGCAATATATCCGCTCTCTTTACTATTGATTACAGTTTTAAACTTAGCTTGTGGTAGCAGTGTGTAATCATCAACAACACGCTCATCGCCACCCTGAGCTTTAATTAACTCTTTAAATTTAGCAAGTGCTAAACCATTTTTAGTCACTTCTATAACCTTAGTTAAACCTTCATCAATACTAGAGACTAGATCTGCCTGTTCTAACATAATCGCAGCACTTAAATTACATAAGTCACTTAAATCACTTGGACCATTGCCTTTAAGAGTTTCAATAGACTCTCTAACTTCCAAAGCATTACCAATTGTATTTCCTAAAGGTTCATTCATATTAGTAATCATTGCCCTAACATTTTTATTTAAGTGTTTACCAATATTAATCATTACAACTGCTAACTCTTCTGCCTGCTCACTTGTAGCCATAAAAGCACCATCACCGAATTTAACGTCTAGTAAGATTGTGTCAGCTCCTGAGGCTAATTTTTTACTCATAATACTTGCTGCAATTAGTGGTAGTGAGTCAACCGTAGCTGTCACATCACGTAGTGCATATATTGTCTTATCAGCAGGAACACTCTCACTAGTTTGTCCTAATAGAGCAATTCCAATATCATTAACTTGTTTAATAAATTCACTTTGGCTTAAATTAATATTATAGTTTGGTATCGCCTCAAGTTTATCTAAGGTTCCACCTGTATGACCTAAGCCACGTCCACTCATTTTGGCAACTTTCGCATTATTAGCTGCGGCAAGTGGAGATAAGATAAGTGTTGACTTATCACCAACACCACCTGTAGAATGCTTATCAACTTTTACACCTTTAATACTACTTAAGTCAATTACATTTCCACTATTTAACATTGCCATCGTTAAATCAGAAGTCTCACGCGTATCCATACCATTAAGTAATATAGCCATTAATAGCGCCGAAGTTTGGTAATCCTTAACAGTATTATCCATAATTCCTTCAATCCAAAAGTTTATTTCTTCAGTAGTTAAACTTTCTTTATTTTTCTTTTTCTCAATAATATCTACTATTCGCATACTTTCCTCCTAATCTTAGTCATCTATAACAGTATTATTATACCATAAACTGACTATTAAGTTATTGACTAAAGAAAAAGAGTGAATAGATATTCACCCTTTAATCTCTTAATATTATGCTGTTTTCTGATTTACTTCTAAATCCTTAGCAAGTGCAATTCTTGCAATTGGAACACGGTACGGTGAACATGAGACATAATCAAGTCCAACTTGCTTAAAGAAAGCAATTGATTTTGGATCTCCACCATGCTCTCCACATACTCCAATCTTAATATCTGGCTTAACAGAACGAGCTTTAGTAACAGCCATTTCAATTAATGGTCCAACCCCATGGACATCTAGTGTTGCAAATGGATCTTTTTCATAAATATTTAAATTATAATAGTTCTTTAAGAATGATCCCGCATCATCACGGCTAAATCCATATGTCATTTGAGTTAAATCATTTGTCCCAAATGAGATAAAATCAACTTCTTTAGCGATCTCATCAGCTAAGACACAAGCTCTAGGAAGCTCTATCATCGTTCCAATTGTATAAGGAACATTTACATCGGCATTTTTAATTAATCTATCAGCTAATTCTCTAATTGCAATCGCTAGATAATTAAACTCTTTTACATCTCCAACTAAAGGAATCATTAATTCTGGTTTAATTGCTACTCCTAGTTCTCTTGAAACCTTAATAGCTGCCTCAATGATTGCCCTTGTCTGCATTAAAGCAATTTCAGGATAAGAGATTGCTAAGCGACAACCACGATGTCCCATCATTGGGTTAAATTCATGTAAGGTTCTAATTGTATCGCGAATCTCATGCGTACTCATATTCATAACGAGTGCTAAATCTTCAATGTCTTGAGTACTTGTCGGCATAAACTCATGTAATGGTGGATCTAAGTATCTAATAGTCATTGGATTTTCTTTAACTACCTTAAAGATTTCTTCAAAATCTTCTCTTTGCATTGGTAAAATCTTTCTTAAAGCAATCTCACGTTGTAATTTATTTGTACTTAAAATCATCTCTCGTACAGCACGAATTCGATCTGCTTCAAAGAACATATGCTCTGTTCTAACTAAACCAACACCAACAGCTCCAAAGTCTAAAGCAAGTTTGATCTCATCGGCAGCATCGGCATTAGTATAAACTTGTAGTTTAGCTAAGTCATCAGACCATCTTAAAATATTATTAAAGTCTTCTGTAATTTGAACACTTTCTGTTTCAAGTTTACCTTCGTAAATAAAGCCAGTACCGCCATCAATTGAAATTAAGTCACCTTCTTGATATTTCTTATCGTTGATCATTACATAGTCATCATATATATTTACATCACTACTACCAACTATACATGATTTACCCATTCCTCTTGCAACAACGGCAGCATGTGAGGTCATTCCTCCACGCGCTGTTAAAATCCCTTCTGATACATGCATACCTTCAATATCTTCAGGTGATGTTTCCATTCGTACTAAGATTACAGGTAATCCTTGATCATAGTAATGAACTGCCCTTGCCGCAGTTAAAACGATCGCTCCACTTGCCGCACCTGGCGATGCTGGTAATCCACTTCCAATCGCAGTCACAGTTTTTAGATTATCTTCATCAAACTGTGGATGTAGTAGTCCATCAATAATTTCTAAATCTAAACTATTTATTGCTTCTTGTTTACTAATGACACCCTCTTTGACTAAGTCATTGGCAATCTTAACAGCAGCTTGTGCAGTTCGCTTGCCTGATCTAGTTTGAAGAATAAATAATTTATGATTTTCAATGGTAAATTCCATATCTTGCATATCATGATAATGGGTTTCTAAATTTTTAGCTATTTCTAAAAACTCTGCATACTGTTTGGGCATACTTTCCTTTAATTCGGAAATTTGTAGTGGAGTATGGGTACCTGCGACAACGTCCTCACCTTGTGCATCATATAAAAACTCACCATATAATTCTCTTTCCCCAGTTGCCGGGTTTCTTGAGAAGGCAACTCCTGTTGCACAACCTTCGCCCATATTACCAAATACCATCTCTTGAATAGTAACAGCTGTTCCCCAATCATCACTTAGATTGTGCATACGACGATAATATTTAGCACGATCATTGTTCCAAGATCTAAATACTGCCTCAATAGCAAGTATTAATTGTTCTTTAGGATTTTGTGGAAACTCTCGTTTAGTTTCACGTAAGAAGACTTCTTTATATCTCTCAACTAATTCAACTAGAACATCTCCAGAGAAATCATGATCACTCTCATAGTCATATTTAACTTTAAAGTTTTCAATCTCAAGATCAAAATGTTTCTTATCAACATCAAATATTACATCGGCAAACATTTGAATAAGACGGCGATAAGAATCATAAGCTAGTCTTTCATTATGTAAAGACATCGCTTTAGCAATTTCATCATTTAAGCCTAAATTTAAAACAGTGTCCATCATACCTGGCATAGATGCTCTTGCACCAGATCTAACAGACACCAAAAGTGGCTTATCCTTTGAATTAAACTTCTTATCAACAAGATTTTCTAATTTATCCATATTCGAAAAAATCTCATCAACAATTTCACTGTTAATTACCCTATCATTACGATAATACTCATTACAAGCATCCGTACTAACAACAAATCCTAATGGTACAGGAAGACCTAAATTAACCATCTCAGCTAAGTTAGCACCTTTACCACCCAGTGTATTACGCATACTCGCATTTCCTTCATTAAATAAATACACATACTGTTTCTTCATAAAAGCCTCCTTCTAATAATTAGATTATACATAATTAACTAATTAAATGAAAGCGCTTTATAAGATTATTAAAAAAAAGACTGTATTAGTCTTTCTTTAAGTATGACTTAACTGTAAAGCCATCATATTTTTTTAAATCTGTAATTATATAGTCTTCATCAGCAAAGTCTGGAAACTTAGTATCAACATTGTGGCTACCATCAACTACTGAAACTATCATCTCTTTAGTATATGGTAAAAACTGTTTATAAATACTAGCCCCACCACATATGTAAAATAGTTCTTCACTATCTTCATGCTCTTTAATAAAGTCTTCGATATTATTTATCCATTTAACATTATCACTCTCAGCTACTTCTTTACTTGAAATAACGTAAGTTATACGATTTGGTAAAGGTCTTTTCATTCCATTAAATGTTGTACTTCCCATTACGATATTAGAATGTAATGTTAACTCTCTAAAATGCTTAAGATCTTCCGGTAAGTCCCAAGGCATCCAGTTCTCATATCCAATTGCTTTATTTTCATCAAACGCTACGACAATTTTAAACATTATACTGCGATATCCCCTTTAATTCCCGGATGATATTCATAATCTATTATTTCAAAGTCTTCAACTTTAAAGTCAAAGATATTAGTAATATCTTTATTTAACTTCAGTTTAGATAATGCTTTTGGCTCTCTAGTTAATTGTAGTTTAACTTGGTCAAAGTGGTTACTATAAATATGCGCATCACCTAGTGTGTGAACAAAGTCTTTGGCAATTAAGCCTGTAACTTGAGCAACCATCTCCAATAATAGTGCATATGAGGCAATATTAAATGGTACACCTAAGAAAACATCGGCACTTCTTTGATATAGCTGACATGATAAGTATTTACCATCGGCAGATACATAAAACTGGAAGAAGGCATGGCATGGTGGCAGTGCCATCTCATCTACTTGGGCAGGATTCCATGCACTAACAATATGTCTTCTAGAAAACGGATTTTCTTTAATTGATTCAATAACATTTTCAATTTGATCAACACCATTAAAATCACGCCACTGTTTACCATAGACTGGCCCTAACTCTCCATACTTCTTGGCAAACTCATGATCATTTCTAATCTTTTCAACAAATTCTTCTAAAGTTTCATTATTATAATCTTCAGATTTAGTAAAAATCTCATATGGCCAATCATTCCAAATACGAACATTCTTTTCTACTAATGGTTCAATATTAGTTGAGCCACTTAAAAACCAAAGTAATTCTTCTAATATTGATCTAATATGTAATCTTTTAGTCGTTAAAAGTGGAAAGCCTTCTGTTAGATCATAACGGCTTTGATAACCAAAGATTGATCTTGTCCCAACACCGGTACGGTCGATGCGATCCTCCCCTGTATTTAACACTGTTTCTATTAAGTCTAAGTACTGACGCATTATTAATCACTCCTATTTTTTAATATTATAACATAATTAGATTTGCTTTTACTTTAGGATACAAAAAGTCGCGTATCATTGATACACGACTAAATTAAACATCTCTAATTCTCGTAATTTGTTCTGATATTAAGATGACTT
>CAYTTS010000012.1:0-25674 GCA_964440875.1 uncultured Erysipelothrix sp.
TGGCTGGATCAAATATTTACTAATACCGCATTGCGGTATTTTTTAATGAAAAAAGTCTATAGCAGGGCTATAGACTTATGATTATTTACATCCGTTATTTGGCACAAATGTTTTAAAACCAATTATTTCAATTTGCGTATTTGATGATTCAGGACTTCCTTTTTGACTAATTACATTAAGGTTAGTCTCTGTTCCAGCAAAGAGGTCAATATTACTTCCTGTAACACCTCTATTACCGACAATTGCAGTAAATGGTTCATTTGCAGTAATTCCACCACCACTAAATGGGTGATTTGAGATCTTAACAACAGTACATAAAGGGATACTCTTAGATGTAGCAATAATATGCATTCCACCATAAGTTAGTCCTTTAGTCCAAGTACCATCTGCTTGTCTCACAGAATCTGCTTTCATCTTCATACCACTTGCTGTACCACTAAAGCCTTCGCTATTAACAGTACATCCCCCACAGTCATAACCATATCTTGTTACACGATTTGGTGACCATATTGCTCCGACTTGCGGTTTACTACCATATTCATATACAGTACCTGTTGGCTCAGTTATTTTTTCAGAGTTCGGTACCTCGATTGTTGAAATCTTTTCTTTAAATTGATTATATGTGTGAATCAATTTTACTTCTCTTTTGGCATCTGCAGCTTCTTGTACTTTCGCAGCTAGCCAAGGGATCCCATTTGAACTTCTTGAGTTTCTAAACTCACGTCCAGCTTTGGCTGTCCCAATTATTGAATTCTCTACTACTTCATACTCTTGTGTATAGTTTGCTTGTTTTATGCTTACCTCAGGTAATTCATCATTTGAAGCAACTTGTAGTATAATTTTTTGATCTTTAGTTTCTGTAAATACACATCCAGTTAGAATCAATAATAATGAAAGTATTGTAAGAACTACTCTCTTTTTTAATATCATTTTTCACTTCTCCTTTTTGGACTGTTAAATAATAACATAGTGAAAAATGCGATTCAATTATTTAAATAGGGACTTGTAGTTTTCTAGAATTTGTGATTGTAATGTGAAAATATCGATATTTTTGATTTCCGCTAACAAATCAACCACATGTTTTACATAACTTGGCTCATTTAACTTGCCTCTAAATGGTACTGGAGCAAGGTATGGGCCATCAGTTTCACTAAGTATATACTCCAGTGGAATTGCCTCTGCAACCTCTTTATTAAGACGAGCATTATTAAAGGTTAAAATACCAGCGAAAGATATCAAAAACCCTTGTTTTATAAAGGCTTTTGCCATTTCAACACTTCCGCTATAACAGTGCATTATTCCTCTAATTTTTCCATTATATTCCGAAATAATATCATAAATATCTTGTGTTGCTTCACGCATGTGAATACTTATTGGAAGATCATACTTAATTGCGAGATCAATTTGTCGTCTAAATACTTCTTTTTGGACCTCTATATGTGTTTTATCCCAATAATAGTCTAAGCCAATTTCACCAATCGCCTTGATTTTACCCGATTTTAAGTGATTTTCCAATTTTTGGAAATCTTTATTTGTTATTAAATGAGCGTCCTGTGGGTGAAAACCAGCAGCTAAATCAAGTATTTCATACTTATCTAATAGGCGTAATCCAAGCTCTATCTCATCAATACTCATGGCAATTAGCATTATTTTGACGATATTATTATCTTTAGCTCGCTTAATAACGTCATCAATTTGAATTAAAAGACTTTCATCCATCAAATGAACGTGTGAATCTAAATAACCAATAGTCATATTACTTACCTAAACAGAATTTTGAGAAGAGTGTATCAAGTAGATCATCACGAGAAACTTCCCCTAAGATTTCTTTTAGAGATAAGTAAGCCTCATTTAAATCGATTGCCACAAGTTCTAATTCCATTCCCATTTCAATTGCATTTAAAGAATCAGTAATATAGTTTTTCGCTTTAATAGCTAAACCTATCTGACGCTCATTATTTAATGAATCTTCATAGACACTAAATTCATTATCATAGAAGAAGTCATTAATACCATCAATTAAGTTTGTTATATCATTATTGATTGCACTTACTGAAATATCGCCGTCAACATTTAAATCACTCTTATTATGTACAACTAGATGACGCTTATCTTTAATCTTAGCTAATAAGTCCTTCTCAAAATCATTAATCTCACGACTTGCATCTAATACCATGATAATAAATTCAGCTTCATCTAATGCCTCATTTGTTTTCTGTATTCCAATTTGTTCAATAATATCTTCAGTATCACGTAGTCCTGCCGTATCAATCAAAGTTAGAGTTACATTATCTAAGTGAATAATATCCTCAACAAGATCTCTTGTAGTTCCAGCGATATTAGTAACAATAGCTTTATCTTTCTCAACTAAGGCATTAAAGATACTTGATTTACCAACATTTGGCTCACCAATAATAACAGTCTTAACTCCATCTTTAATTTCACGAGTTTTATAAGCACGATCAACTATCTTGTCAATCTCTGAAATCCACTTAATTACTCTTGGCTTTACGATCTCATTACTTAATATTTCAACATCATCATATTCTGGATAATCAATATTAACTTCAATAACTGCGATAGTATTTAGTAAATCTTCGATTAATGGATCTAATAGTCTTTTTACCGAGCCTTTTAAGCCACTAACAGCAACTTGAAGTCCACTGCTATTATTAGCACTAATCAAATCGTTGATTGCCTCTGCCTGTGTTAAGTCTAATCTTCCATTTAAGTATGCACGTTGTGTAAACTCACCAGGATTGGCTAATCTAACACCAGTTGATAAAAGTAGTGTTAGAACAGTTCTTGTTACTAAAACACCACCATGAGTATTAATCTCAACAACATCTTCACGCGTAAAAGAATGAGGTCCTTTATAAATACTAACCATAACCTCATCAATAACTTTATCACCATCTATTATATTTCCATAATTTATTGTATTTCTTTCAAACTTTGATAAATCTCTATCAAATATTTTATTTACACTACTAATAGCATCTTCGCCACTCACTTTAATAATTGAAATAGCACCTTCTGCCAAAGGCGTTGCAATTGCTGCAATTGTATCATTCATAACTAAACACTCCTTGCATAAATTATAACATAATTAGAAATATACTAAGTTAATCAAACTAAAAGAAGGTATTTCTACCTTCTTCTTACTTTACTTATTATAATACCGATTATAAGTCCAATTACTGAGAAATTCACCCAAGTAATACCAAGGTTACTTAGTGGTAAACTAGTATAGAAATCAGTAATTACTGTTAATAAATTACTTTTAGCTAGAAAATCTGGAAATCCCTTTATTACTTCAAAGACACCTGCAAACATCGTTGCATATAATATACTAAGATTTACTATTTTATCTTTGTTTTTAAAGATTAATCCATAGATAACGTGCATGATTGCTAATGGATAAATAAAATCTAAAACAGGAATCGCAAATTGAATAATAATATCTAAACCAACATTTGAGACTACAAGTCCAATTAGAGAGAAGAAGTATACAAATTGAATGTAGCTAAATCTAGGCATTATTTGATTAAAGTAATCACTACAAGCAATAATTAGACCGGTTGCGGTTTTTAAGCAGGCAAGTGTTATTGTTACTGCGAAAAATAATGTACCAGCACTTCCTAAGTAATGATTAAAGATTTGTCCTAAAGCAATACCACCATTTGGAGCTATTTCAAAGACATTTCTTGATGATGCTCCTATATATATTAATATTGAGTAAATTGAAACGAGTAAAAGACCTGCAATCAATCCGGCAACTACTAAATCCATGATGAGAATTCTTTTACTACTATCACCATCAAAGTCATTTACACTTATTACAACGTATGTAAATACTAGTGCAGCTAATAGATCCATCGTTTGATACCCACCTATAAATGAAGTGCTAGTTGGACTATTTATATAAGCTTCACTTGCTTCTATACTACCAACTGGACCTAGAGTGTTTAAAAAGAATATTATAAAAAATAAAATTAAACAAGTTAGAAAGATTGGATTTATATATTTACCAATAGTTTCTTTTATCTTATTTGGTTTAAGCGATAAAAGTAGCGCTACAAAAAAGAATGCTATCGAAAATATTAATAGACCTATATTATGGTCTAGAGTTGGAAATAGTGATCTAACACCAACCTCATAAGGAACAGTTGCAGTTCTTGGAAGTGAGAAAACTGGCCCGATAGTTAATAATAAAGCTATTGTAAATATTCTCGCATATTTCTTATTAAAAGTAGATAGTAAGTCTTCTAAGTTTTCACTATTCGATGTTGCTGTAAAAATTACAGCGAGTACTGGGAGGAGTACGCCTGAAATAGTAAATCCAATCGTTGCTGCAGTAAATGTATTACCTGCGTTTTGTCCGACACTAACTGGAAAAATCAGATTTCCAGCTCCAAAGAACATTCCAAATAAGACCGAACCTAAGACAACTCTGTGCATAAAACGTTTTGATATAATTTTTTTCATAAAAGCCTCCCATATACATAGTATCTATATTAAGGTATATTTATGAAAATTACAATAAAATAATGAAATTTATTACATTTAATGAAAATTATACATAAAAGGGATTACCTAAGTAATCCCCATGATTTAAATATTGTCTACACGAAGCAATCTTACAGCATTTAAGATAGCTAATAATGAAACTCCAACATCAGCAAATACTGCCATTGCCATATTACTGATTCCAACAGTTCCTAGTATCATAAATAAGAATTTGACTCCTAGTGCAAAGACAACGTTTTGTTTCACTATACGCATCGTACGCTTAGATTGTGTAATTGCTTTTGCTAATTTACTAAGATGATCATCCATAATTACAAGATCAGCAGCTTCAATCGCCGCATCACTACCTAGGGCCCCCATAGCAACACCAACACTAGCACTTGTAAGTACTGGAGCATCATTAATACCGTCTCCTACAAAGGCTACAAACTCACTCTCTTCCATAGCCAAGTTTAATCTATTTACCTTATCAACAGGTGTTAAGTTTGAATAAGCATTGTCTAAGTTCAATTCTTTTGCTACTTCATCAGCAATTAACTTATTATCACCAGTCACCATATCAAGTTTTTCGATACCTAAGTCTCTAAGTTTTTTAATTGCAATAAAGGTATCATCTTTAATTTTATCACTGACAATTATTGCCCCTAAGTATTTACTATTACTTGAAACATATACGATTGATTTATCAGTCTTAACTTCGTCAACTGCAATATTTTTTAGAGTCATTAATTTATAGTTACCTGCTAAAATTTCATTACCTTTATAATTCACGCTGACACCGTGGTGAGCAATTTCTTCAATATCACTTAATTCACTTAAATCTATTTCTTTATTATATTCATTTACAATAGATTTTGCGATTGGATGATTTGAGTAGTACTCCGCATATGCAGCATACTCAAGAATTAGATCTTTCTCTTCACCAATTATTTCACTAACAACAAAATTACCTTCAGTTAAAGTTCCAGTTTTATCAAATAAAATATGATTTACCTTTGCTAATTCCTCGACATAGGAACTACCTTTAAATAAAACACCAAGTTTACTTGCCCCACCAATTCCACCAAAGAAACTAAGAGGAACAGATATAACAAGTGCACACGGACATGATATTACTAGGAATGTTAGAGCACTATAGAAATGTGAATAACTAAAGATACTACCAACTGTAAATAAAGGTACTACAAATGCTAATAAGATCGCAAGAAGTACGACAACTGGAGTGTAATACTTAGCAAACCTAGCGATAAATTTCTCTGCCGGTGCTTTATTGGCAGAAGCATTTTCTACTAAATCTAATATTTGTTTAACAGTTGATTCAAAGTAAGCCTTACTAACTTTAATATAGATTAATCCATCAATATTAATACTACCACTTAAGACCTCACTATTAACACTAACATCAACAGGAATACTCTCTCCCGTTAATGCTTTAGAGTCAACACTACCCATACCTTCAATTATAATACCATCTAAAGGTATCTTCTCACCTGGTCTAACGACGATGATATCACCTTTTACTATTTCTTCAGGATTAACTCTAATCTCCTCATTGTCCACAACTTTAATCGCAAAGTCTGGTTTTATATCCATTAAACTCGATATTGACTTACGTGATTGATCAACTGCCATATTTTGTAAGTATTCACCAATTTGATATAGAAGCATCACTAAGACAGCTTCAAATCGCTCATTAATCATAAATGCCCCGACTGTTGCTAAACTCATTAAAAAGTTTTCATCTAAAGCTCTTCCTCTAATTAAGTTTTTAACTGCTAAGGTTATGACATCATAACCAACTATTAAATAAGAAGCTAGTGAGAATATATTTGATATAAGATCATTCTTACTTATATATGACATTATTAAAAGTACTATTGAAGCAATAATTCTATATAGCGAATAATCTTTGCTTTCAACAATATCATCACTATTTTTAACAAATAGAGCTCCTGGTTCAATTATATCAGCAATCCTATTTATCTTAGATAGTAGATCATCTTCTTTTAAATTATCATCATATTTTAGTTTAATGTTAAACTTCATCAAATCAATTGATACATCTGATACATCGTCTAATTCATTTAACGTACTTTCTATTTTAGCCGCGCAGTTGGCGCAAGTTAAACCTGTAATTTTATAAGTGATATCTTTCATATAAACTCCTTTATGTGAACATTTGTTCATATGTATTATATCACGTATGAATAAGTATTCAACTGTTGTTATAAAGAAAAACTACTCATTTTGAGTAGTTAGTCTAATAATTCTTCAAGTTGTACTAATCTTTCTTTAAATACTTTTAATGTATCTTCAACCGGTTTTGGTGAGTTCATATCAACTCCAGCTTTCTTTAAGACATTAATTGGATAATCACTAGATCCCGCTTTTAAGAAATTAATATAGTCATCAATCTTACTTTGGTCTTTACTTAATATATTCAGTGATAAAGCAGTTGCTGCTGCAAATCCTGTTGCATATTGGTATACATAGTAGTTGTAATAGAAATGAGGAATTAATGCCCATTCATATCCAATCTCTTCATCATATGTCATTGTTTCACCATAGTATTTTTTATTCATATCAAAGTAAGCTTTAGTTAACATCTCACCTGTTAGTGCTTCATTATTTTGGTCTGCTTGATAAATAAAGTGTTCGAATTCAGCAAATTGTGTTTGTCTGAATACTGTACCTTTAACACCATCTAGATAATGATTTAAAATATATGCTTGAACTTCCTTTTGTGGATATTTCTTTAGGAAGTAATCTGTTAATAGTTGTTCATTCGTAGTTGAGGCTACTTCAGCAACAAATATTGAGTAGTTACCATATACTTGTGGCTGATATGTTCTTGTATAGTATGAATGCAAGCTGTGTCCTAACTCATGAGCTAGTGTATAAACGTTATCTAAACTATCTTGCCAGTTCATTAGAATATATGGATTTGTACCGTATGTACCTGATGAGTAAGCCCCACTACGTTTGTGTTCATTCTCAACTAAGTCCATCCATCTCTCATCAAATGCACGTTTTACAACACTTACATATTCTTCTCCAAGCGGAGCTAGTGCTTCAAGGATAATTTCTTTCGCATTTTCCTTAGTAAATTTAATATCTATCTCATCAACTAGTGGTGTGTATAAGTCATACATATTAATCTCATCTAGTTTTAAGATTTTCTTTCTTACATCAACATATTGATGTAGTGAATCTAAGTTATCATTAACTGCTTTTACTAAGCCATCGTAAACTGACTCATCAACATCATTAGCATACAGAGCAGCATGTCTTGCACTATTATAAGATCTTGCTTTCGCTTCAAAGTTATTCGCTTTAGTATTACCAGCTAGTATTGTTGCTAGTGTATTTTTATTATCACCATATGTATTGTGCATTGCTAAGAATGCTTCTTTTCTAACTTCTTTATTAGTGCTTTCTCTCAATTTAGCATAACGGCCATATGATAGTCGCATTTCAACACCATCTTCATCATGGACAATTGGCATTTTCATTTCTGAGTTAGTATATACTCCATATATATCACCATATAGAGATAGAGGGCCACTAGCCATTGCTAAAATGTTCTCTTCATTAAAACTTAATGTATGAGTACGTTTAGAATATAATTGGTTAAATGAATGCTCATAAATACTTAATTCATTATTTTCACTTAAATATGATCTAACTAAATCTTCATCACCAGCTAATATCTCTGGACTGACAAATGAGAAGGCAGCATACATATCGTTTACTAAGTTAGTAGCACGGCTTAACATAGCTAAGTATTTTGAGTTACTGACATCTGTATCTGAATGTAAGTGTGTATAGACATATAGATGTGAACCTCTTAAGAATACGTCTTCTTGAAATTTTAATAGTTTTAACAGACTATCTGCACTATCTAATACCTTTCCTTTAAACTCACTAACTTTTACATAATCTTTCTCTAATTCACTGTAAGCTTCTTCCCAAGCTTCATCAGTTTTAAATATTGTACTTAGGTCCCAAGTTTCCTCAACTGGCACTTCACTTCTTTTTACTAAGTTAACGCTCATTAAATCACTCTTTTCTATTAATATATTTATTATACACCAGTTTACATTCATTTTCATTAAAATGTAAATCTTTCCAATATAAAAGGGGCTGTAACGAAAGTCATAATCCCTAAATAACAAAAAGCCGTATTTCCTATTTTAGGATTTACGGCTTTTTTGTATAATATACTTATGGAAACAATTAATTTTAGCCCAAAAGTATATGATCATCTATCGCAATATAATCATATATTATTTCAGATGAAATTACCACTACAAATTGGAATTTTAATAGATTCTTCTGATCCAGTTTGGACATTTAATGAAGTGATGGAAGGAGTAAATTTAAGTAAATACTTAAAAGTTAATAAGTTAGGTAGAGAACCATATAATCCCTTCATGATGTTAAAAGTAATTTTATTCTCTGAAATGTTAGGTGGAATGAGCCTTAGACAATTAGAGTCTTCTTGCAAAACTGATATTAGATTTATGTTTTTAGCTAATGAGGAAACTCCAAGTCATACAGCTTTTGCGAATTTTATTAATAATAGATTAAGCAAAAATATAAGAGATATATTTTTAGATGTTAATGCTTATATAATTGAAAAAGATAATGTTGATACTAATGTGATTTATATTGATGGTACTAAAATGGAAGCTAATGCAAATAAGTATACATTCGTTTGGAAGAAGACCGCCATAAAAACTAGAGATCGAAAATACGCTGAAGTTAAAGATATATTTGATACATTAAATAATAATTACTCTTATTCTATTATTTACTCAAATGATATTTCATTGGAATTAATTGATCAAGTAATAAGCAGTATTATTTTATCGATTAATAACGACAATATCGAGATTGTCTATAAGCAAGGTAAACCCAAAACCCCTATACAAAGGCTTTTGGATAAGTTAGTTGCTTGTTTATTCAAACTGTATGAATGTATAGATAAGATAGATATCTGTGGAGAAAATAGAAATAGCTATTCAAAAACGGATCAAGGCGCTACAATGATGCATATGAAGGAAGATTACTACGCAGGTACTAATTTATTTAAACCAGGATACAATGTTCAACTAGGTATTAGTGATGAATATATTATGGACGTTCTAGTATGTCAGGATAGAAATGATCAAGGTACTCTTGAGCCATTTTTAGAAAATTATAAATCTGCATACGGCGATATACCAGAAAAAATAGTAGCTGATGCTGGCTATGGTTCTTACGATAATTATATGTACCTTACATTAAATAAACGAGATTTATATATTAAATTTAGTTCATACAGTATTGAGAAAAGCGCTAAATATAAGCGTAAGAAATATAGAAAGAATAACTGGGCAAGAGATGATAAAGGTAATTACATATGCCCTGCAGGACACACCACTAAATTCTTATATGACAGTAAGAATACAAAGGGAAGATATTATCGAGTAAATCAAACTTTAGGTACAGGAAAATGTAGTGAGTGTCCTCTAAAGTCAGAATGTACAAAAGCAATCGGTGATAGATTAATAACACATAATCCAATCCTTGAAGAATTTGAAAATAAAGTAAGAGAAAACCTAAGTGGTGAAGAAGGTCAAAAACTAAAAGATAACCGATCCTCACAAAGTGAAGGAGCATTTGGAATCATAAAAAGTAATAACGGAAAAATTCGATTTAGAAGAAGAGGAATGAACCTGGTTACTTTGGAGATGACACTCGTCTGTATTGGATTCAATTTAATGAAATACCATAACAAAAAGAATAGACATTAAATTTAAAGATATCCACAAATTGATAAAGTTCTTTTCATAATGCCTTGATATAAGGTAATTAGCTACTTATTAGTTTAATAATACAATTCATTATTAAACTGCATGAAAAAAAGAAGCTGTAACTTCTTAGATTTTATAAATCATCTATTTCGTTACAGCTCCTCTTTTAGTAATAAAATTTATCTTTAAAATCTTTTGCTAAGTCTGGATTATTAGCCCCAAAGAAATCAACTCGTTTATTATCAAACTTTAGTTCATCTTGTTCTTGGAAGTTATGATATGCCCCAACTTCATCAAGTAATATTAAGCCTGCCCCAAAATCCCATATGCATAATGTATCAGAAATATACATGTGTACTCTTCCAGTAGCAATATGAGCGATTCTTAGCGCTGCAGATCCTAAGTTTCTATGTGATAGAATTTGTGTTGACATAGGCACTAAATCAGCAATTCCTTTATTTTTTAAGCCAACCATTGTTCTTAGTGAAACATCAACTATACTTTGTCTTAAGTTTGTTTTTTCTAGTTTAGGTATGCTTACACCATTTAATGTTGCTCCTTCATTTCTTTTAGCAACAAATAACTCATCCATCATTACATCATAGATTACGCCAGTTTCACCAATTTTATTATGATAAAGTGCAACTGATATTGCAAAGTCACGGAGTGTATAGACGAAGTTCATTGTACCGTCAATAGGATCTATAACCCATATGTACTCTTTATCTTCCATTTCAACAGTACTTTCTTCCGTTAAAAAACCATCATTAGGATATTGTTCTTGAATCCTTTTAACTAAGAATTTCTCTATTTCAACATCTACTGCTGTAACAAGATCTGATTCATTATTATTCTTTATTGAAATATCATATGTCTCATCAATTCTTCGTTTTACTATATCCTTAGCTTCTTTAACTATTTCTACAATAAACTCTTTTCTATTCTCCATAATAACCCCTCGCTATACTCGAGCCTTTACATAAACTTCAAGTTTTTTAAAGTTTTCATATGCTTCTTCACTACTTTCGCCTTTAGCACCATAGTATACTTTTATTTTTGGCTCTGTTCCACTTGGTCTAATTGCAATCCAACCTAAATCTTCAAAGAAGATTTTCATAACTTCTGATTTTTCATAATCAAGTTCTTCACTACCATTTTCATTAATTCTAATTGAATCACGATAGTTCTCTATTTGATATATTGTACCATATTCATTTGAACCAATACTTTCACTATAGAATCCACTCATAATTTCTTTAATCTTAGCTGGACCATCTAAGCCTGCTGCAACAATACTTTCTTGTGCATCGTAATGGTAGCCATACAGTTTATAAATATCATCTAGTAAATCAACAAGTGTTTTTTGCTTAGTGTCATAGTATGCAGCAATTTCACATAGTAATAATGTGGCACTTGCAGCATCCTTGTCTCTAATTATCGGAATTGGCATGGAACCATAACTTTCTTCATAACCAAATACGTAATTCTCTAAGTTATCATCTTCATCTATTAATGTTCCAATATATTTAAAACCTGTTAAAGTTTTAAATACACGTGCATTAAATGCTTCGGCAATACTATCGCCAATATCACTTGTAACAACAGTATTAATTACAATCGGATTATCTGGTAAAAGTGCTAATTTATCTTTTTCACTTAATAAGTAATATAGCATAATAGCTGTAGTTTCATTACCGTTTAATAATTGATACTCACCCTCATGTAATACTGCTACTCCTAATCTATCGGCATCAGGATCACTTGTTACTACGATGTTTGCATTATTTTCCTTAGCAATTTTAATACCTTCAATATATGCTTCTTTATCTTCAGGATTTGGTGATAGTGTATTACTGAAATTTCCATCAATTCCAGCTTGAGATTCAACAATCTTATAGTTGTAGTTTGCTCTCTCTAATAATTCAGGAATTATATTAATACCTGCTCCATGTTGTGATGAGTAAACAATTGTGAAATCATCATTGGTATTTTCATTTAACTGTGTAGCTAAAGTAATATTTAAATACTTCTCAATAACTTTATTATCGATATATTTAATTAATTGCTTTTGCTCACTATCTAAATCTAAAGAAATATTTAAGTAATCATCTATACTATTAACATTATCAATTACGACTTGTGCTAATTCAGTTACTAATTGACAACCTTCTTCATTGTATACCTTAAAACCATTATATTCTTTTGGATTATGTGATGCCGTAATAATAATTCCACCACCACAATCTAGCTCTCTTACTGCAAATGATAAGAGCGGCGTTGCCATCACTTGATCATATAATAAGACTTCTATATTTTGTGACGCTAAAACTTTTGCGCTTACTTCAGCAAATAATTTTGAATTATTTCTATTATCATAGGCAATTGCAACCTTCTTATTAACATCTCTAGAATTAATAAACTTTGCATAGGCTAAAGCTGCACGTTTAACAGTATGGGTATTTAATCTGTTTGTTCCAACTCCCATTAAACCACGCATTCCTGCTGTTCCAAAATCAACATTCTTATAAAAACATTCTTCTAATTCTTCTGCTGATAAACTATTGATAATATCTTTCTCATCATTACTAACATTTGTATTATCTAACCATAATTTTACTGTATCTAACATTACTCTACTCCTTCACTATAAAAAAAGAAGGCAAGCCTTCTTTAGTAACATCTAAGCGATTACTTTTTGCGCTTGTAATGTTTCTCTGATTGTTTCTAATGCTTCTTCTTCATCTTCACCATCAGTTTTAATTGTAATCATCGCACCTGGTGTTGCTCCTAATGAAATTATGTTCAGAATTGACTTCATGTTAACCTCTTGTCCGTCAAAACTAATAGTTACATCACTTTTAAATTTGCTTGCTACTGACACTGCGATTGTTGCAGGTCTTGCGTGTAATCCTACTGGATCAATAATTTCTGCTGTAAAACTTTTCATAGTCTACCTCCATCCTATTGTTTATAATATATACTAAATACCTTAAATAAGCAACTTATATTGCATGCTACGCCTTAATAATTTCGATAATTTTCTCTAAGTTTTTTACATCACTTATAATAAAAGTATCTTTTGTGTACATAGTACCATGTTCACCTTTTAATTCACGTTTATAGCGATCTTGTGGACTTAACTCACGTGGATTAATTACAATACTTCCACTATTGCTAGTAATATTTACTGTATCTACCCTTTTAACTTTATTACGTAAGATTTCTTTAACTACTTTACCTTCTTCATTCACTTGAACGATTCTAGTATTAGTAATCACATATTTAAATTTATCTTCCTTTTTCTTAGCATTACTGACTGTCACAATATATGCAACTAAACTAATAAATGCCCCAAATAACGCTACCCAAAATACTGCATTTAATACAAAATCTTGAGCACTGGCATAATTATAAAATAATGCTACAGCTAATAAAATAACAAATAGAACTAATAAGTATCTTGAACGCTTCTTAACTTTCAATACTGGGTCTGATGAAACTTCATAGACTATTTCCTCACTTGGATATAAATTAAACATAAAATTCCTCCTATAACGTGTAGTCATATTATAACATTTTAAAACGCTAACAACTCACTAATATTGGTTTTTTTGCGTTTTTAAAAACAAAAACCTTATCATTTATGATAAGGTTCGTTTGTTAATATTTTAAATGAGCGATATATTTGCTCCAAAGCGATAATTCTTGCGAATTGATGTGTGAAAGTTAAGTTGGATAACTTCCATTTAAACTTAGCTTTATCTTGGATTTCTTTACTTAATCCCATTGAACCACCTATTATGAATGTTATATTTGATGAATGATTTAAGAAAATATCATCAATCTTACGACTTAAATCTTCACTGCTAATATCTTTACCAATTAGATCTAAAACAATTATGTAATCACTAGGATTAATAGCCTTCAATATTAGTTCAGCTTCTTTTTCAATTGCATTGATATTACCACTATTGCTAAAATCTTTTAACTCTGTAATTTTTAACTTATGATACGGTTGTATCCTTTTTAAATATTCATCACTTAGACTTTGTAAACTTTTCTCTTTTAATTTACCGACAACAATTACATTTATCATCCAAGCACTACTAAAATAGTTTCTTTTTTGCTATTTCTAATTACTTCAACTTCTACTTCATCACCACTATTGTACTGATATAATTCTCTTCTGAAATCTTTAAATGTCTTAACTTCAAAGTCACCAATTCTAACAATGATATCACCTGCTAAAATCTTAGCTTTATCAGCTGCGCCATTTTTTACGACTTCAGTAACGACAACACCACTTTCAACATTTAGTGGTAAATTTAAGTAACTCTTTTGAGCACTTGTGTAGTCAGAAATATTTCTTCCGCTTAAACCAATTAACGGTCTAACGACTTCACCTTTTTCAATTAATTGTTCAACTATTGGGATAGCTTCATTAATTGGGATTGAGAATCCCATACCTTCAACATTTGAACTAGCAATCTTCATGGAGTTAATACCAATTAATTCTCCTTTTAGGTTAATTAATGGTCCACCACTATTTCCAGGGTTTATTGCTGCTGATGTTTGAATAACGATCATATCCCAATCATCAACACCATCTTTATTTAAATCTACACCGATAATTCTATCTTTTCCTGAAACTACACCTTCAGTTACAGTTCCACTAAATTCTAATCCTAAAGGACTACCAACTGCTAATACCCATTCAGCTGATTTTAGTGTACTAGAGTCTCCAATAGTAAATACTTCTGTAGCAAAGTCTGTTTCAACTTGAACGACAGCTAAATCAGTAAAGACATCTCCACCGATAACTTTACCTTCAATTTTTTGACCATTAGCAAATAAAACCATAACAGTCTTCTCAGTCGTGACAACGTGGTAGTTAGTAATTATTGTTACTAAGTTTTTTCCACCTTTTTCTTCTGTCTTATATATTGCTCCTGAGCCAGACCCATTCTGTGTTCCTATTCCAACAGTTTTGTTTATTCCAACTTCTGCTGCCTTAGTAAAGTCCGTAGTTGCAAAAGTTAAGTTGTGAACAACAGAGTTATCACCAGTGTCAACAACAGTATTTTTATTACCAAGTTCTACTGTTAAAAAGATGTTCCATGCAATAAGTGCTACTAATAGTGTATAAATCAATACCCTTTTTTTAGGTTTTGGATTATTAGTATTATCTAAGTTATCAATCATAGCTTCCCCCTTTTATAATTTCAAATTGCTTAGCAACTTTAACTTCTATACCTCTATCTCCAATAGCATCGACCATTGTCTTATATGCTAAGTCTGGATCATTGGCTTCCTCACTTATATGGGCTAAAACTACTTCTTTAGTATTCGATGTTGCACTTCTATTTAATACTAAGGCAGCATCATCATTACTTAAGTGTCCATCCATTGCGAGTATCCTCTGTTTTAAAATAAAGGGTCTATCTGTTTCCATCAACATTATTGGGTCATGATTACTCTCAAATATGTAGTAATCAGCCGAATATATTAATTCTAAATGCTTATCTTTGAAATAACCGGTATCAGTTACGTATACGAGTGTTTTTCTTTTACTCTTAATTATATATCCAACAGTTAAATTACGATCATGAGATAGGGTTATTGCCCTAATATCAAATGTTTTTATTTTGAAGTTATCTTCACCATATACTTTTATCTGTTTATATTTTTCACCCAGAAATTCTGGAGTATACATAACTGTATCCTTAAATAAGTTTATTCTATTAATGTGATCAATATGTGTATGTGTTATTAAAAGTGCATCGATTTCATTATAGTCGACATCAATCTCTTTAAATGCAGGTTTTAAATAACGGTCAGTAGTTCCTGCATCAATAACTATCGTACTCTCACCATCAGTGATAACTGTACAATTACCTTTCGAACCACTTGCTAAAACGTAGTATTTCATTATCTACCCAAGACCGTAGCCGGGTTTAAGTAGGCCCCATTCAAGGTCACCATAAAGTGTACGTGCGGACCGGTAGCAATTCCTGTCATACCTATCTGACCGATGACTTCTCCACGCTCTACTGTTTGTCCTACTCTTACATAAGGATTTGTATTCATATGACCATAATATGTCTTATAACCGTTTCTATGGTTAATCCATACGTAGTAACCATTTATTCCGTGGTAAGTAGCAACTTCTACAACACCTCTATCAGCCGCTCTTACTACACCATATCTATTAACTGAGTTAATAACGTCAGTCGCTGTATGGCCTCCATAGCAGTACCAACCACATGTTACACGTGCATTATCAACAGGATATCTAAATCTTCCTGAACCAACACTTGGGACAACCATTGTTCCACGTTTTACAACTTCTTGAACAGGTTCTTTTAAGACTTGTGAGTCCATTACTGTGGCACCATCTTTTAATTGTCCATTAACATAAGTTTCTTCATAAGCAACTTTCTTTAATCCAGCTTCCTCATTGACAGTTGTTACTGTTAAACCTTCTCTTAAAGATGGATCGTTAATATATTTAGTACTAGCCGGATAAATAACTTCGTCCGTTACTACACGTTTTTTAACGATAACATTTAATGGTGAGTCAAAGAAGGTAACATTTAGTTTATCTCCAACTTTAATTAGTTGATCAGCACTCTTAAGTTGCGGATTAATTGTTAATAACTGTTGTGTAGATATACCCGCAAGTGATGCAACACCTGGCACGGTATCAAATTCTTTAACAGTGTAATATTCTTTTTCAGTACCGTAACCATAACTTAAGAATTCAATAATTTCACGTTCTGACTTATAGATGTTCTCTTTAGATGCATAACCTTTACTTAAAGTAGACTCTTCTACTACTTCTAAACTTAATGCTGTTGTCTCATATGAGTTTTTATCATATGGAACTTCTTCACCATTCTTAATATAAGATAATTCTTTTTCACTAACAAAGTTTAATAAATATTTTTCTTTTGCTTTTTCAAAATCTTCAACATTATTTACGTAAATTACCGCCCCATTGGAGAATGTAATTTTATTTGTCTCAATCGCCAATAAATTATTATCAACAATATAATCAATAATTTGATCATCAATATTCTCATATTGGAAGTTTGAAATTTCTTCAGCGATAAAAACATCTTCACCAAATCCTAATTTTGAATTTGGAAACTCATCTTCATAATCACTTTTTGAGATATCAGCAATCATATCTTCAATTAAACTTAAATCAGTTACAATACCAACAATCTCATTGTTAGCATATAAAACTTTTTGAACAATCGGATCTTTTGATTCCGCAATTATCTCTTGTTCTAGAACTGATTCCGAATTTTCTACTAATAACTTACTTGAACTAAAATTATTATCATTCGCAAATAAGTTACTGCTCAACAGTACTATTAAAACACTACTTAAAAATAGCCCAACTAATAGTACTACTGTATTTTTTTCTTTCATTAATAATCAACTCCTGGACCTGAATGAGCACGGTTATGGAACTTATTAATTAGTTTGTTAAAGACTAATGTTACTGTCCCAAGTGACCCATTTCTATGTTTTGCTATTATAACATCTGTATCCTGTTTATCTGATTCCACTTCATTACTATGGTAGTCTTCACGATATAAGAACATTACAATATCCGCGTCCTGCTCAATTGCCCCTGACTCACGTAAGTCCGAAAGCATTGGTCTTTTATCTTGTCTTGTTTCTACAGAACGAGATAACTGTGATAAGGCAATAACTGGTACATCTAACTCTCTCGCTAATCCTTTAAAAGCACGAGAGATTTCTGATACTGCCTGCTGTCTATTTTCAGCACCACTACCTGAATCCATTAACTGTAAATAGTCAATAATAATTACTCCTAAATCATGTTCCGCTTTTAGCTTACGACACTTAGAAAATATCTCGGAAATCTTTAATGATGGTGAATCATCAATATAGATTTTCGTTTCTTTTATCTGGCTTGCTGCCTCATATAACTTATTCCACTCAGCATCTCCACGTAAAGTACCATCTCTTAATTTATTACCTTCAATCTCACTTTGGAAAGTAAGAATACGTTGCATTAGCTGCTCTGATGGCATCTCTAGTGAGAAGATTGCTGTTGGAAGGTTACTATACATCGCCATTTGCGTTCCTAAGTTTAGGGCAAATGCCGTTTTACCAACCGATGGTCGAGCTGCTAAGATAATTAAATCTCCACGTTGAAAACCACTCGTTATTTTATCTAAGTCTGTATAACCTGTTTGCATACCAGTAATACCAGTACCTGATTCACTCTTAATCTTAATGTTTTCTAACACACGCTCAACTACATCTTTTGATGCTTGAAAATCGGCACTACGGCGAGATCTCGTAATATTTAATATCTTACGTTCAGCATCATCCATAATTTCTTCAACAGCACCTGGCTCATTAAAAGCTCGATTTCCAATTAAATCAACTGCTGTAATTAACTCACGCATTGTAAATTTATCGATAACTATTTCAACGTAATGCTTTAATACTGCTGGTGTCGTTGCCGTATCTGTAAGTTGAGTTATATATTCAATTCCACCGACAGTATTTAATAAATTTAAATCTTTTAATTTTGTTATTAGTATCGTTGAGTCAACAGGTCTATTATCCTCATAAACATCCATCATAATTTCATATATGTGTTGATGGGCAGCTAAAAAGAAATGCTCTACTAAAAGACCATACTCATTACATGCTTGTACCGAGTTAGGATAGATTAATATAGCACCTAGAATAGCTTGCTCTGTTTCAATACTTTGAGGTACGACTCTATTCATTTACTTTTTTTCCTTTAAAACGACTTTAATTGTTGCCGTTACACCTTTATAAAGTTCAACATCAACATTATTAACACCTAAGTGAGTATATGGACCACTGTCAGCAAATTTTCTTCTATCAACTTTAATTTTAAATCGCGTTAATAAGGCACTTTCTACTTGCTTAGATGATACTGATCCAAAGATTTTTCCTTCTTTACCAACATTGACAAAAAACTCTAAGTTTAACTTTTCAATTGCTTCCTTATCTTTAAGAGCTTGCTCTTTTTTTACTTGCTCTTTAGCATCATGTTCTTTCTCTTGATCAGCTAAGACATTCAAACTTCCTTCAGATGCAATAACCGCTAACTTATTTTTTATTAAAAAGTTTCTTCCATAACCAGGTGCTACTTTAACTACCTCACCTTTTTTACCAACTTTTTTAACGTCTTCAAGTAATATTACTTTCATCATTGTAAACCTCCTCCAAATATCTATCTACTTCTTTATCTAATTCTTCTACTAATTCATATATTGTTACATCTTCCACCTGAACTGCCGCCGCATTAAAGTGACCGCCGCCGCCCATAGCTTCCATTATTTTTTGAACATTGAAACTTCCTCTTGATCTTGCCGAAATACCAATTTTAGTATTACTAATTGGTGATACAACAAATACAGCTTCTGCTTCTTGAATACTTAATAATTCATCAGCTGCCTTTGATATTAAACCTCTTGGAATTATTGAATTATCAAATACAGGTGCATAGATAATTCCTGTATCAGGTTTCATCGTTGCATTCTCTAATATTTTATTCTTTAACATAAGATCTGAGAACGAATCATCTAGCATCTTATTGGCATACCTAACATCTGCCCCATATTTCTGTAAGACTGATGCTGACTCAAATGTTCTACTGCCAACTCGGTTAATAAATCCGTTTGTATCTACTACAATACCAGTATATACGTATGTAGCCTCAAGTGGTGTTAAATGAATTCTCTTCTCTTGATATGGAAGTAGTTCCACCATAAGCTCACCAGTACTTGATGCCGCTGATTCTATATAAGCTAGTAATGGTTGGAATGTATAATCATCCGTTCTTCTATGATGGTCAATTACACAAATTTTATTTGATCTTTCAATTAATTTAGGACTATTTGAAACAGTCTCACTATGATGATCAACTAAGACTACTAATGTTTCATATGTTAATAAATCGATACCTTCATCTTCTGATATAAAATTGTGATCTTTAATTAATACCTTATGATCTCTTTCCAATGCCTCAGCAAGCTTACTCTCAACGCCACCGCTCTTTAATACTATATAAGGATCTTTACCTTGTGATGATACAACCTTACTTAATGCTAAAGCAGAACCAACACAGTCAAAATCTGCATTTTTATGACTAACGATAATAACTTTGTCACTATCATCAATTAAATCTCTAATAGTCTGGGAAATTACTCTTACACGTGCCTTACTTCTTCGCTCACGTGATTGACTGTTTCCACCATAATATTTAATATCTTCGCCAACTGTTCTAACAGCAACTTGATCGCCACCCCTACTTTGAGCAATCTCAAGTAGGTTATTACTTAACTCTTCTAACTCTAAGTAATCAGTACTTCCAAGGGCAAAGCCCATTGATAAAGATAATACAAGGTCATTATTTTGTGCTTCTCTTCTTATCTTATGCATTATCGCAAAATTACTAGCTTGTATGCGTTCAAAGGTTTCATGATTCGTTAATAGTAAATAGCGGTCATTACTTAATCTTCTAATAAAGATACCTAAATCACTTGCCCAGTTTAATAAGTTTTGTTTAACAATACTATCGATATAGTAGACTCGTGATTCCTCTTCATACTGTGTATATTCTTGGTAGTTATCTAAGTGTACTAAACCCATAACTGGTAGCTCATTAGCATACTTCTCAGTTATATAGTATTCTGCCGTTATATCTTTGAAATGAAGTAATCTTGATTCACTATTTCTAGTAATTCTAAAGACATACTCGTCATATTTAACACTAATAACGTCAACATCACCATTAAATAAAGATACGGTTGTTGGTAACCAAGTCGTGACTTTTTCATGTTTTCTATCAATACCTAACTCAGCAAAATAATCACTCATCCAAATTATCGTGTAATCTGAATTATAAACTAATAAGCCAAGTCCACCAATTAAAAAGGCATCCTGTGATTCTCCACCTAATATTTCTTGAACGCTAGTTATTTCCTTGGATAATTCCTTTTCATATACAGAAATAATATAAAATAACATCGCTCCTTGAATAATTAAGAAAATAAAGATGATTACTACTGGTGTCATTGATTGTCTAAATCCATATAAAATATATAGACCGAAAATAGCAACTTGAATAATCATACTTACAAGTGCACTAAATTTAAGCTGTTCTACTTTCTCTCTCACTTATTGCCCTCCTAATTAAGTTTTTACGTGTATTCGTAAATACATCAATAAAACCTAGTCCTAACATTATCAGTGGAGCTCCAATTGTTATTAAAGCTATTAATATTGATAATATTGGCATTCTCTTTACCGCTATAAAGGTCATTGCTAAAATAGCGCCCATAGTAATAAAGATTAATTCACATACAAACTGTACTACTATTATAACATTATCAAAACTTGTATTAACTGAAAAATTGTACACATAAGTTAAAATAAATATTATAAGCGTAATTAGACCTGTTTTCTTGGAAATTCTTATGTTGAAAACTGGTTTTACAGTAATATTTGCTAGCTCTAACCTCTTTAATATTATACTACTAATTAGGTTTGTAATTATAGTTTGTAATAGTGCAATTGTAGCTGGCAAAAATAGTGGGAAAGTTATCAACATTCTAAAGAAGGGGTTAATAATACTTAATGTTTCAATCATATTATTTTTATTACTTAAAACACTCGATAAAAGATCACTTAACATATCAATAAGTGCATTAAGTTCAGCTATCGCATCATAGCCAAAAAAGCCTGCGAATATAACCATTGATAATACATAGTATATGAGAGTGACGATGAAAGTTAAAGTTAATGTTTGATATGTCTTTAATTTCTTATTAACTCCAAATCCATAGGCTAAACCTATTAAATTTGAAAAAGCAATTAAAACGGCCAAATGGGGTAGCGTCAATATAAATGCCAAAATACTAACAGCAACACTCACCATTAAGCCAGATGATATATCATATTTTACGGTGTAAACAATAATAGGTATTGGTACTACCCAAAAAAGTAATCCATCTAAAAGCATTCCACTTTGTCCATCGATTACCATTAATAGTCCCATTATCGCAGCCATTACAGCTCCATCGGTAATTCTTCTAACATTATTTCTCATTCTTTCACCTCATACACAAAACCTCCGCATATAGCGGAGGTTAGTTTTTAATATTTATTATTCCGCTACGTATGGAATTAATGCCATTTCGCGTGATTGTTTGATTCCTGTTGCTAAAACTCTTTGGTGTTTAGCACATGTACCTGTAACTCTTCTTGGAATAATTTTTCCATTAGCTGAGACATATTTTCTTAATAAGTCTACATCTTTATAGTCAACATGGTCGATTTTGTTTTTACAGAAATGACAAACTTTTTTTCTTGGTCTGAATTTTCTAAAGCCCATTGCAATTTCTCCTATCTATTTAAAATGGCAGATCATCACTAGAAATATCTAGTGTTGGTCCCCCAAACTCTTCTTCGATATCGACAGTTTGATTATCTTCATAGTAGTTTTGGTTTGATCCAAATTGATTGAATCCTCCACTACTTTCATTAGCTTGACGACGTTCTGCTTCTGCACGACTTTCAAGTAGTTGAACTGATTCAGCTACTACTTCTGTAACATATACACGGTTACCAGTTTTATCTTCGTAATTTCGAGTTTGAATACGACCCTCTACACCCACTAATGCGCCTTTTTTGGCATAGCGAGCTAGGAAATCTGCAGTTTGATTCCAAGCAACACAACCAACGAAGTCAGCTGTTTGATCTTGCGATTGAAATTTTCTATTTACTGCACAAGTAAAAGATAATACTGATGTTCCTGATTGAGTCTTACGCAACTCCGGATCGCGTGTTAGTCTGCCTACTAATACTACATTATTAATCATATATCTTTTCTCCTATTCTTTATTATTTTCTTGTTATCATGAAACGAACGATGTTTTTGTTAATGTTCGTTAGACGATGTAATTCTGATACTGTGTCATTGTTACCATCAAATTCAACAACAACATAATGTCCTTTTAACATGTGATCTATTGGATATGCAAAAGCACGGATACCCCAGTCATCTGTTTTAGTAACTGTTCCTCCGTTAACGTTGATTAACATTTCAATGTTATTCATTTCTGTTTGACGCATATCTTCATCTAATGATGAGTTCACTATGTACATTACTTCATACTTACGCATGTGTACACCTCCTTCTGGTCTAATGGCCATTACTGGCAAGGAGTAAATATATTTATATCCACTCGTTCTAATATTATACAAAAATATCTAATTAATGTAAAGGAAATACTTCTTTAAAATATTTAAAAAAGAGAAGACTACTTCTCTCTGTATTTATTAGATATTTTAATTATTAGATAATAGACTATCCCACCTACTACATAAGCCACCACATCAAGTGGATCACCGGTACTTTTACTATAATATAGCGGAGTTACATACTCCCAAAATAGTCCAATCACTAGATTGAAAACTATAATATTTTTTAAACTATATAAATTAAATTTAACATTTGATAAGCTAATTACAATGTTACTGTAAGCAAGAATAACTATACCTGCTAAAACATCATTAAAATAGAATCTAAAGAATGGGTAGTAAAAAACCATTCTTAAATAATATTTATTTATCAGGTATAAGAGAAAACTCGCAATACCGATTAGTATATTTAACACAATGACATTATTATTACAGCAACGATAATTGCTAAAACGACTCCCCAAAAGCCTAGTCCTTTCTTTTCTTCCTTAACTGTATAAGTAACCCTTACATCTCTTAGGGGCTCACCACAGTGTGGACAAGACTTTGCATTTGGTGATACTTCTTTATGACACATTGGACAATTAATTAAATTATTCATAAAATTCCTCCTAAATACTTTCTATTATTATATCACAGAGTATCCAGGACTAAGTTTATTATATTTTAAAATCTTCACTTACAGTTAACTTAATATTATTATAATCACCTTCAACAACTTTAATCTTAGCACTTGTAAATACCTCGACTACTTGAGCATCATCGGTTACTTTAATATTTGAATTCTTCAACTTTCTATAAGCCTCTTTAAGAATACTTGTTTTAAAAGCTTGTGGAGTTTGAGCATTATATAAGATACTACGATCAATAGTCTTCTCAATATAACCATCAATAACTATCTTGCTAGTATCAATGCTTTCAGTCATTAAAACAACACCATCATTATTCAATAAATTACTTTTAACTAAATTTAATGATACTTCACTAAGATAAGGTCTTGCTCCATCATGAACCATAACATAGGGACTTTCAACTTGAGCCAGACCATTACTAACACTATCTGAGCGCTCTTTTCCACCACTAACAAAAACTACCTTAGCATCCATATTTAATTCTTCAAATAAAGATAGCTCATCCTTGCTAATAACAATTATAACTTTGTGACAATCAGGATCATTTATAAAATGCTTTGCACTCAACTCAATAACAGTCTCGTTACTAAGCTTGTGAAAGACCTTATTGTACTCAAGTTCACTTCTCTTACCCGATCCTGCCGCAGTAATTATGCAATCATACTTCATATATTAAACCTTCCTCTCTAATTGTTTTTGTAAGAGTAAGAAGAAATCTCTATTTATTTCGATCTTCTCTCTAAATAATTTCGTTGCCGTTTTGCTTGATAACTTTTTCTTAGCTAGCTCAGCTAGTTTAGTCAGGCGTTTTTCTATATAAGCCATTTGCTTATTATAGGTGAGTGAAGAAAACTCATCCCACTCTAAGTTTTCATGTAATCGATAAATGTCAAAACGATCAATATTATCACAATCACTAATACTTTTAGCTAAAAGAGAATCTCGCCACTCAATATTCGCTTTTCTGTCAACATGAATTGCTATTCCATATAATAAGTCTTTTTTAGTATTTGAAGATAAATCTAAACTAGCTACGAAATCTTCTGCCAACTCTGCAGATCTTCTACCATGATTTATATGTTTTTCAAAGCTGTCGATATCTTCCATATAAGATAGATCATGTAGTAAACAACCAATAACTAATCCATCTACATCTAGACCTTCATTCTCAGCTATTATTTTGCCATAATGAGCAACACGAAGTGAATGATTGTAGCGATAATCTAATTTGTGCGGATGATCTTGCATATACTTTCCAGACTCTAGTGAACTTTTTAAAAATAACTTCGTTTTTTCAATCATATATCATCTTCCCTCTTTCATTATATATATTATACCTTTTTAATATAAAAATCCCACATCACTAAAATATGGGGATAGAAAATTAGTTAATATAAGTCAAGACTAATACACATAAATTATTTTTG
>CAYTTS010000013.1:0-25371 GCA_964440875.1 uncultured Erysipelothrix sp.
CCCTTATTTTACTTTAAATTTTAAGTCTTCTTTAAAACAATTACCAGATAGTGCGCAGCCACTACAAATATTTTTTGCTTTAGCACATTGATAATTATTATAAATCTTTTTAACTGATAAGATAAATATAATCAGCACAATAATTATTATTAATATATCGAAAATGTTCATATGGCCTCCTATATAAATAGCTTAGCTATATTATACACGATAAAGGCTAATATGTAAGCAACTCCAGTTTGAAAACCAATTGTAATAAATGTCCATTTCCATGACTTCATCTCACGTTTAGTAGCTGCTACAGCGGCAGAACATGGTGCTGCAAACAATGTGAAGACCATCATTGATAAGGCTCCTGCTTGCGTTAGAATTGATGGTAGAAACTCATGTAATGATTTTGCAGGGACACTTGAGTTAGCTAAGATTGAGAATGTGGATACTACTGTCTCTTTTGCTAAAAAACCTGTAAATGTTGCAACTGTTGCTTCCCAATTTCCAAAACCAAGTGGTATAAAGATTGGAGCAATAAAACTACCTGCTGCAGCTAGTAGGCTATCTTCAATAGCTACAAATTGTAACTTTAAATTAAATGAAGATAAAAACCAAATTACGGCACTTGCGACAAAGATAATAGTTCCTGCATTTTTAATAAATGAACTTCCATTACGATAACTATTTTTTAAAGCTGCTTTGATACTTGGTTTACGATAATTTACTAACTCCATAATAAAGCTTGAGTTATCACTCTTGAAGGCTTTAAAGTTTTTTAATATTAGACCACTTAATAAGATTACGATAATACCTAGAAAATACATTGCAACTAGTAACCATGGGCTCTTTGGAAAGAAGACACCAATTAATAATACGAAGATTGGCAGTTTTGCACTACAGATAATAAAGGGCGTTAACATGATTGTTAAACGACGATTACCTTCATCTTCAATTGTCCTTGTTGCCATAATACCTGGTACTGAACAACCTGTTCCAATAATCATTGGAATAACAGATGTTCCAGATAATCCAAACTTAGTAAAGATCTTATCTAAAATAAAGGCGATTCTTGACATATAGCCAATATCTTCTAAGATTGCAATTAAGAAGAAGAGAATCATAATTTGGGGAACAAATGTAAGAACTGCCCCAATACCACTTATCAGTCCATCTAAGATCAAACTTTGAAGAACAAGTGAAACATTAAGTGATTGTAGAAGTGAGCTTAGAGGCTCCATGATATATAGCGGGAACAATGTTTCTTCCATAAACTCTGTAAAGAAGCCACCAACTGATGAAATTGTTAGGTAATAAAGTGAGAACATCACAATAGCCAATATTGGAAAGGCTAGATATTTATTTGTAACAATCTTATCAATCTTACTTGTCATTGATTCTTTTTTATCTTCTTTAATGATGATCCTATTTCTTAAGTTTGTAACAAAATTATATGTTTGATTAATTAATAGACCATTAATATCATCATTATACTTAGCTTCTAGTTGAGCTCTAAGTATTTTGATAATAGATTTCTCTTCAGTTTTTAAGTTAAACTCTTGGCTAACTTTTTCATCATCTTCTAATAGTTTAATCGCATACCAATCTTTATTTTTATCAACCTTAATAAATGATTTTATATCGTTGATACTTAAGTTAACACGATCTTCAAAGATATTTGCTTTTTTACTTATTTTACGATGATTAGTACTTATATCTAATAATTTATCGATATTAGTTTTATTTAATGCTGAGATAAATAATGCTGGTGCGTCAAATGCTTCACTTAGTTTATTAATATCAATTTCATCCTTTAAAATATCGGCCATATTAAGGGCAATGATAAAGGGGATGTCCATTCGACTTAATTGAGCAGTTAAGTATAAACTTCTCTCTAAGTTAGTTGCATCAACAATATTTATAATTACATCTACATCCTCACTTAATAAATACTCTCTAGTTACAATTTCTTCTGGAGTATATGGTGTTAGTGAGTATAAGCCTGGTAGGTCAACAATTTTTATTTCATCATTATTAAAATAGGAAGCAATTTTATACTCGACAGTTACGCCGGGCCAGTTACCTACTTTTTGATTATTGTTCGTTAAATAGTTATATAAGGTAGTTTTACCACAATTAGGATTTCCGACAAGAGCAATTTTCATTGATTATCTGCCATCTTAATTTCTATATTTTTTGCATCGGCTTTTCTTAGTGATAAATTATACCCACGTACACTTACCTGGATTGGATCACCTAAAGGAGCACATTTTTCAACACAGATCTCAGTTCCACAAGTAATACCCATCTCCATAATTCTTGATTTAAGTATTTTAGGACAGTGAATCTGTTTTACTATTACTTTTTTTCCAATTTTTACATTGTCTAATGATAGCATGTTTACCTCCTTGTTAGCCGTGACTAACACGTGATTATATTATCATGTATATTAGGCTAATGCAAGTAATTTTCTTGATATATCGCGAGCTTTTGAGTACAATGCATGTAGAGGTGGTTATATGCACATATACGATGAATCAAGAGAAATGTATTTAAAGACTATTTATGTCCTTTCTCAAGAGTTAGATATAGTTAGATCTGTGGATGTTGCAAACAAGTTAAACTACAGTAAACCCTCAGTTAGTAGAGCTGTAAAGAATCTTGTAAATGATGGCGCAATTGAAGTTTTAGATGATGGAAATATTGTCTTACTTGAAGATGGTTTAGCGGATGCAAAAAACATTTATGAAAAACATGAGATCTTAAGAAAAGTCTTTATTAAGTACTTAGATTTAGATCCTGTTATAGCTGAAAATGATGCTTGTAAGATAGAACATGTTATCTCTGAAGAAACTTTTAATGCATTAAAGAAATTAATTTAAATATTTCACACTGTTATCACAATGAGGGATTATAATGTATTTAGGATAAAGAAAATCCTATTCATTTTTCCTTCTTGTGGTAATTAGGCATTCATATGATGAATGTCTTTTTTTATACCTAAAAATAGGCTATAATAACTAAGAGGTGGTATGTATGTTTAAGCGTATTTCAATTCTAGTATTAACTTTACTTCTTTTAGTTGGATGTTTTAGTAAAGAATACACTTTTGAAATTAAAAATGAAGTTATAGTTTTAAATCAAAGTACAGAGGAATTTGAAATAGCGATGCTTGATCATTACATCGATGTCTACTTTGGAGATAACCTAGCTGACTTTAGTGAAGTTGTTTCTTATGAAGGTGAAGTTGACTTAAGTAAAGTTGGTGTTTACGATATTGAGTTAAACGCTACTCATAAAAATAAGACAACATACTTAGAGGTCACTGTAAATGTCGTTGACACGATTGCACCAGAGTTTTATGTATTTGAAAAAGAATTATTAATTTATGAAGGTGAAGATATTGAACTAAGTTCTGAATACTTCTTTATTAATCTTAATGATAAATATAATGGTTTAATAAATGATCGTATGAAGGTTGAGGGTGATTATGATTTAGCTGTTAGTAAATCATATCCAATATTACTAACTGGGGTAGATAATAGCGGTAATAGTGCAGAGTATCCAATTAATGTACGTGTAACTGATTTAATTGATGAAAAAGCTCAATACTTATTTAAAAAAGCTACTTTAGCTGCCAATGGTAAAACATTAATCTTCAATAATGATGATGAAAATGATTATGTTATTAATAACAAAAATTCCTTCAATGTATTTACACCAAGCTACTTAGAGCACTTCTTCTGGTTATCAGGAATAACGGGAGAGTACAATAATAAGCAAAGTGGAGTTAATCTAAGTATTGTTGATGGTAAGATGTTTGCTGATTTCTCAAAAGCAAATAAGGTTAATGGCTATGAACAAACAACATTAGAGATTCAATATGAAGCCGAAAACTATCGTCATTATTTAGCTACATCATATTATAATGAAGATGGTAAAGAGAGTAAGAAGTTATCTCGCTTTGTAATTAGAAAAGTTGAAGGAGTATGGCTTGTAGATGAGTTCTACATTCCGTATTAATCAATAGTATACAAAATAATTATTCTTTGATATTATATAGTCTAGGAGTTGAGATAATGCGCAAAGATACTAAGAAAATGATGCATTTGACATTATTTTTATCACTAAGCATAGTCTTGCATGCGTTTGATCCCGGACTCAATTTTTTGGGGGCTAAATTAGGGATAGCAAATATTGTTGGTATTGTAGTCTTAAAATGGTATGGGCCAAAAGCTATGATAACTAACAACTTGTTAAGAGTATTATTAGTAAGTTTAATGAGAGGTACTTTATTTAACACACCTTTCTATACATCACTGATGGGAGTATTATTTAGTACAACGATAGTAATTATTGCGGATGCCATGATACATCCATCAATACTAGTCTTAAGTGTACTAAGTTCAATCTTTCATCCAATTGGACAAATAATTGTTATATCAAAAATATATAGTGTAAATCAAATATTTATAATGTTACCAGTATTATTATTTTTATCAATAATGGCTGGAATAGCAACAGGTTTAATTACCGAAAAAGTATTAATAAGAATGGGGCGATAAAATGAAAAAATTATTATTAGTAAAAAATGAAATGTTTTATCGATCTGCTTATTAACAATGTTAATGTACTTTTTAATTATTGACACAATTTAAGCAATTGTGTTTTTTTATTTTAGGAGGAAATATGAAAGAAAAAATCAAGTTTTTAAACACGGTTTTAAAAGGTGAGTACCCCAAATTAATACTTTTAATAATAATTACGATTACATATGTAATCCTTAACTTATTACAACCATTAGTATTTGCGTTTTTTATTGACAATATCGTCAACCTAGAACCAATTGAAGGAATCTTTCAAAACCTATTAGTAAATGTCTTAGGTGGAGTAAACTTTATTAGAGAAAATTTATGGAGTGGAGCACTAGTAGTACTATTTATTGGATCACTTGCCGCAGTGGCAGTATTCATTCGATCGCGCTTAAATGGATTAATATCAGAGAATGTTGCCTACAATATTAAAAATGAAATGTTTGATGATTTAATGCACCTACCATATTCATATTATGTAAAGTCATCAAGTGGCGATCTAATTCAAAGATCAACATCAGATATTGATATTGTTAGAAGACTCTTCGCAAGTCAAATTAGTGAATTTATTTATGCACTATCCATTGTCTTAATCTCATTTATCATTATGCTACAAAGAAATCTAAAATTATCACTTGTTGCAGGAGCACTTTTGCCGGTTATTTTTATCTTTGCCATAATATTTTTCCGCTATGTTCAAAAGGTATTCTTAGACTATGAACATAAAGAATCAGACTTAACTGCTTATATAAGTGAAAACTTAAAAGCAACGAGAGTTGTAAAAGCATTTAGTCGTGAGTTATATGAGAGTGAAATGTTTAAAGAGAAAAACCGTAAACTAAGTGATGCTGGAAAGAAAGTTATTGATGCCTTAGGCTTTTATTGGGGAGTATCTGACTTTATTTGCTTATTCAGTATTTTATCAGTACTAACATATGGAGTAGTAATGGTAAGGTCTGATTTAATAACAATTGGCGATGTCTTCTTATTTGTATCTTATACCGGGATGATGGTTTGGCCACTTCGTCATATGGGAAGAATTATTGCCGATATGAGTAAAGTTAGTGTTGGATTAGATCGAATCATTGAAATTGTTAATGAAGATAAGGAAGACTTACTTAGTGGAAGTGTTGCCGATATCAGAGGCGATATTAGTTTAGAGAATGTTGTCTTTTCATATGAAGATGATCAAAACAATAAGATTTTAAATGATTTAAGTCTAAGTATTAAAGAAGGAGAAAACATCGCTATTATTGGTCCGACAGGAAGTGGTAAGTCATCACTAATTCACTTACTACTAGGTTTATATGACTATGAGAGTGGTTCAATTAAGATTAATGGTCTTGAACTTAAAGATATTAGTAAAAAACATTTAAGAAATAATATTTCAGTTGTATTACAAGAACCATTTCTATTTTCAAGAAGTATTAAAGAAAACATCATGATATCAAGAAGTGATGCAAAAATGAGTGATTTAGATCATGTTTTAAATATTGCCCATGTTGATGAATTTTTAAATAACTTTGAATTAGGTTATGACACAGTTGTAGGTGAAAAAGGGGCAACACTATCGGGAGGTCAAAGACAAAGAGTTGCAATAGCAAGAACGATAATTAATGATTATCCAATTATTATCTTTGATGACTCACTATCTGCTGTCGACACTGAAACGGACGCAAATATTCGGGAGAAGTTAAAAACGATTAAACCTGATACAACGACAATTATCATTACCCAAAGAATTGCCTCAGCTAAAGATGCTGATAAGATCTTTGTTTTAGAAAATGGAAAAATTACTCAGTCTGGAAAACATGAAGATTTAATTAAAGAGGCTGGCTTATATAAACGTGTATATGATATTCAAAATAGTGAGGTAGGTGATCTTAATGGATGATAAAAAAATTAAGTTAGATGCGAAATTATGGAAAAAACTTTTAGCTATTTTAATGAGACAGAAAAAAATATTGATTAAGTGTTTTTTACTAATTACATTTACTGCACTTTTGGATGTACTATTTCCACTAATTAATGCATATGCAATCGATACTTTAAGTTTAGATAGTTCAAGCCGCAGTGATTTTATAATCTTTATTATCATATCATTTGTCATCGTTCTTCTATTTGGTTTAAGTGTTTACTTTTATATCCACTTTACTGGTATCATTGAAGCCGAATTTGCCTATGATTTAAGAGAGATGGCCTTTAATAAGGTTCAAAGTTTATCATTTTCATACTTTGATAAAAACTCGGAAGGTTGGATAATTTCCAGATTAACG
This sequence comes from uncultured Erysipelothrix sp., assembly GCA_964440875.1. Taxonomy (GTDB): domain Bacteria; phylum Bacillota_I; class Bacilli_A; order Erysipelotrichales; family Erysipelotrichaceae; genus JAAZDN01. The sequence goes on from CAYTTS010000013.1 coordinate 6,857, forward strand.
AGTGATATTACCCGCATAACCGAGATTTTATCATGGGGAGTTATCGATGCTGTTTATGGCTTAACGATGATTTTATTTATAAGTATCGTAATGTTACTTGTCAATGTTAAACTGGCACTGACAATCTTAATCATCGTTCCATTTTTAATCTCGATCTCAATGTACTTTCAAAAGAAAATATTAAAGTATCAAAGAAAAGTAAGAGCTGATAACTCAGAAGTTACAGCTGCCTTTGCTGAAAATATCAATGGAGCAAAAACGATTAAAAGTTTAAATATTGAAGAAAAGATTAAAGATGACTTCATAATCACTACTAATAAGATGCGTAGATCATCACTAAGAGCAAACCTCTATTCAGCAATGTTTATTCCTTTTGTAATTTTATTAAGTGGAATTTCATCATCCTTATTACTATATTATGGTGGAAGTGATGTAATTACATTTGTTATTCCCTTTGGAACATTAGTCATCTTCACCAGTTATATAAATAGTTTCTTTCAACCTCTTAGAGAAGTAGCTCGCTTAATATCAGAGTTTCAAATGGCTCAAGCATCTGCGGAGCGGGTAATTCAGTTGTTGGTTGCTGAAAATGATGTTGTTGATAGTGATGAAGTTATTGAAAAATATGGAACGCTATTAAATCCTAAAGTAGAGAAGTATCCAAAACTAAAGGGTGATGTAGAATATCGTAATGTTGAATTTTATTATAATGAGAATGAGCCTGTACTTAAAGATTTTAATTTAAAAGTTCCCGCACAAACTACTGTTGCACTTGTTGGAGAGACAGGGAGTGGAAAGAGTACATTAATTAATCTAATATGTCGCTTTTATGAGCCAGTTAGCGGCAAAATCTTAATAGATGGTATAAATTATCAAGAACTATCACTTGGTGCACTTAGAGCTAATATAGGCTATGTTCTCCAAGCTCCACATCTCTTTAGTGGCTCAATTATTGATAATATACGTTATGGTAAACTTGATGCTAGTGATGAAGAAGTTATTGCGGCAGCTAAACGTGTTAATGCTCACGACTTTATTATGAGTTTTACTGATGGTTATAATAGTGATGTTGGTGAAGGTGGTTCAAGATTATCTACTGGTCAAAAGCAATTAATTTCATTCGCAAGGGCGATAATTAAGGATCCAAGTATTTATATTCTTGATGAGGCAACAGCATCAATTGATACTGAGACAGAACTAATAGTTCAAGAGGCAATATCAGATCTATTAAAAGATAAGACGAGTTTTATTGTTGCCCACCGTCTTTCAACGATTGTAAATAGTGATCTAATACTTGTAATTAAAAATGGTGAGATTGTTGAATCTGGTAAACATCAAGAATTATTAGATGAAAAAGGCTACTACTATCGTTTGTATACAAATCAGTTTAAAAGTAAGATTACTTAGAAGATGCTATAATAATTAAAAAAAGGAGATAGAGATGATAAATCAATTATATGAAATTCAATATGAATTAAATGATAGAATTTTAAAGGAACACAATTTAGTAGAGGAAGAATTACTAAATGATCGCTTTTTAGCATTTTTTGTTGAACTTGGTGAACTTGCTAATGAGACAAGATGCTTTAAATACTGGAGCTTAAAAGGGCCATCAGAAAAAGAAGTAATAATGGAAGAGTTTAGTGATGGTATTCACTTCTTATTAACGATTGGTCTAACATTAGATCGTCCACACTTAGAGTTTTATCAACAAGAAAGTGACCAAAGTTTAACGGAGTTATTCTTATCAATATACAATGATGCAAATATTGTAAGATCTTTAGGATCGAAATTTGTATATGTGAGAATGTTTAATACATTTATGTTAATCGCCAAAGCCTTAGACTTTAATGAAGAAGATGTATATAACAGTTACATGAGAAAAAATAAAATAAACCATCAAAGACAAGATGATGGATATTAAACAAGAATTACTTGAAATAATAGATATTATTGAAAAAGAAGGCTATCAGGCATATATTGTTGGAGGCTATACACGTGATAAACTATTGTATAAGGTTAGCAATGATTACGATATAACGACTAATATGCCACTTAATAAACTAGCTCATCACTTTGAGATAGTAAATAGTCAAAGTCTTGATACTAACATAGAAACTGATGTTTTAGTCTTAGTATATATTAAGTATAAAGGTTTAAAGATTGAAGTAAGTCGATTACGTGAAGAGTTTTATGATGAGAAGTTTAACTTAGATAAAATAATTTTTACAGATGATTTAGCTAAAGATTCACTACGCCGTGATTTTACGATTAATTCAATTTACTATCAAGAAGATTTTATTGACTTACATAATGCTAAAGCGGATATTGAAAATCGCTTAATTAGAACGATTAAAGATCCTCAGATTAGTTTTAAGGAAGATTACAAACGTATCCTTAGGGCAATTAGATTTATGGTAACACTTAATTTTCAGATAGAGGCTAATACTAAGTTAGCCATCTTAGATAACTATCAATTAATAGATATTGAGCTTACTGAAAATGCTAGTGAGATTAAAAAAATCTTTAAAGCTAAATATTTTAATGAAGCTTATGAAGAATTTAAAGAAGTGTTTGATTATCTAGGTTTTAGCGAGAATGATAAATTAATCAAAGATCGCTCAATACTAAGTACTGATTTACTGTTATTAGCGGATTTAGTATTTAATCATGAGCTTAGCTATGATAATTCATTAATTAAACAGATGAATTTCACAATAAAAGATAAGAAGTTTATTCTGAAAATTAAAGCAATAGTAAGAGAGCTATTATTTCCACTAAGTGATACAGACGTAACGATGTTATTTCTTGCTTATGGAAAGACGGTTATGAATAAGGTATATGATATTTGTAATACTCTTAAATTAGTTAACGATTTAAACTTACAACATATTAAAAAGATTAGTGTTGTAGGATACTTACGTATTGATCAAGTTAATATTGTTTTAGCTGATATTAGTGACTCTTATACGATTAAACAAAAGTACGCAATAATTAAAGATATTCAAAAATTAATTATTAAAGATCAATTAAGAAATGATCGCCAAGAGATTTTATTATTTATTCAAAATAACTATCGAAGTATTTAAGGGCAGAAAACTGCTCTTTTTACTTCTAAAAAATCTTGTGTAAGACCTTACTTATAGTAGTGAAATATGGTAAAATTAGATAATGAGTGTGAGGTAATTTATGAAGAAAAATGATTTATTAGTTTTAATAAGTGTCATAATATTAGACCAATTAACTAAATTTTGGGTCTTTTCCTATGATTCGTTAAGAATAGAAGTTATTAAAGACTTCTTTTATATTGGACAAGTTAAAAATAGTGGTGCAGCCTGGGGTATATTGTCAGGTAATATGATAATCTTTTATATTATCACGATAATTGCTATTTATTATATTTACGATATTTATCGTAAAAGTTATGATCGTGCAGCATACTTTAGATTTGCCTTAATGCTTGCCTTAGGTGGAGCAATTGGTAACTTTATTGATCGATTAGCATTTTCGTATGTGCGTGATTTTATTGATGTATATATATTTACTTATGACTTTCCACTTTTTAATATTGCGGATAGTGCATTGGTAGTTGGGGTAATCTTAATTATATTTTATGCAATTAAGAATCCTTCGGAGGATATTTTATGAGAGAATTAGTTTATGATAGAGAAGAAAATTTAAGAGTTGACGTTTATATTAGCGAGTATGTCGATGATATATCAAGATCAGAAATACAAAGAATGTTAAAGAGTGGCGAAATTTTAGTTAATGATAAGATCGTTAAACCAAGTTATCGTTTAGAACTAGATGATCATATCTTTATAAGTGAAATAGTTGAAGAAGATAAAAGGGTAGTACCTATTGATTATGACTTAGAAGTCGTATATGAAGATGATGATTTAATTATTGTTAATAAACCACAGGGTATTGTAGTTTATCCAGGTGCAGGTAAAGAGGAAATTAGTGTTGTCGCAGCTTTACTTGGAAGTGGTGTTAAATTATATGAAACTGAGGATGTTGAGCGTATTGGTGTTGTCCACAGACTTGATAAGGATACCTCTGGTTTAATCGTATTAAGTAAGAGTGAAGTAGCGCATAATGCTTTATTAAAACTCTTTAAAGAACGTGATATTACTCGTAAGTACTATGCTTTAGTCGATGGTGATGTAATCCATGATTATGGGACAATTGACGCACCTATTGGCCGTGATGAGCATAATAGAACGAAGATGAGTATTACTAGTGATGGAAGAGAAGCTAAAACATTCTTTAAAGTTAAAGAAAGATATGATGGCTTTACCTTATTAGAGTGTGAACTACATAGTGGTAGAACCCACCAAATTAGAGTTCATATGCAATATATTAAACATCCAATTATTGGAGATCCAATATATCGTAAAAAAACTAAACTTAAATCAGATAAATTAATGTTACAAAGTTATAATCTTAAGTTTATACATCCAGTTAGTAATGAAGAGATGGAATTTACACTTCCATTAAGAAGTGATTTTGAAGAGCTAATTAGTAAAGGAAGTAATTAGATGATTGAAAAAAATATAGAAATACTAGATACAGTTTACTTTTTAGTAAGCCGTTATGGTTATGAACAAGTAAAATTAAGTCCTCATGATAAAGACTTTTATTTGTTTAATAGTAAAGCTAAACAGTTTTCACTAATTAGACTAACTACTAATTATATCTACGATTATAAAGAGAGTAAAGATGCAATCTTAAAGAAGGCGGAGCAAGTAGGAAATTTATTTAACACAAAAGTAAATTTACTAAATATTCACTTCACTGATGAAGAAGGCGACCTCTTCTTTGAACCAGGATATTATCAAGCAATTATGAATCGTAATTTTATCTCACCAATACTAATAAAAGAGTTTCCAAGTATTAATGGAGCGCTTCTACCTTTATCAAGTGATTTAAAAGCTGACTTAGATAATCGTCACGAGCGATTTAAAGAATTAAATAAACAACGATTTGAAAAGATGATCGTTAAACAAAAAGAGAAGAAACCATTTAAATTAAAATTAGTACATATTATTATAGCTTTAAATGTCTTAATGTATATTGCCGGCTACTTTGTGGCACTTATGACGAATACGAGTTTCAGTATGGTCTTTATGGGAGCCTTATATAAACCCTTAGTATATGGTGCCAATGAATGGTGGCGTATAATTACGAGTGGCTTTATTCATGCCGACTTTTTACACATATTAGTTAATATGATTGCGCTACTTCAATTAGGTACATTAGTTGAAGAAGTATATGGAAAAAAACAAATGGCCTTCATCTATACTGCTGGTCTACTTAGTTCATCATTGATGGCTCTAACTAACCAAAGTCCTGAATACTTAACAATTGGGGCAAGTGGAGCAATCTTTGCCTTATTAGGGGCAGTTATTGTTTATTTATTTTCATCGGGCTTATTTAAAATTAAAGGTATTAGAACACAAATTGTTAGAACACTAATGGTTAACTTCTTAATTAGTTTAATACCTGGAGTTAGTTTCTACGGTCACTTAGGTGGTTTACTTGGTGGATCGGTTGCTGCATTGGCAGTAAATAAAGCTACTTCAGTAAAGAGTGCTGTTATGCCATCAATAATAAGTCTAGCAATGATTATAGTCGGTTTATTTTCGTACGCGATGTTTATTGATGACAATCTTTATCCATTAAATAGAGACTTAGATCGTCTTGTCGTAGTTGGTTATTATAAACTTGGCATGGAAAAACGTGCTGAGAAATTAGTTGATATGTATACAATTTACTATCAAGAAATAGGAGAAGACTTTCAATGAAAAGACAAACAGTATTAACATGGGAAGAGTACTTTATGTCAGTTGCCCATTTATCAGCCTTAAGATCTAAAGATCCAAATACTCAAGTAGGGGCATGTATTGTTAATGATGATAATATTATTGTTGGTATGGGCTATAATGGACTTCCAAAGGGTTGTAGTGATGATGAATTCCCTTGGGGTAATGTTGGAGAAACACTTGATACTAAGTATGCTTTTGTTGTCCATGCAGAGCTTAATGCTATTTTAAATAGTTATACATCATTAAAAGGTTGTACAATTTATGTATCTTTATTTCCATGTAATGAATGTGCTAAGGCAATTATTCAAAGTGGTATTACTAAAATAATTTATGAAGATGATAAATATGCTCATACTGATGCTGTTAAGGCGAGTAAGCGCATGTTAAAAGCTGCCGGAGTTACACTCAAGCAGCTTGATAAGAAAATTAATGTTAATGTAAGTATTACTTAAGTCGCTTCGTATTAGCGAAGTGTACTTTAGCAACATTATTTAACTCAGACATTGAATACTGGTTGACAAACTCTTGTGCAGAGTCGTCGACCTTTTTATTTGCGCCTGATAAGAAATGAAAATTATAATGTTTTGACATTTGAATTAATGCTTGATTAAAAGCATAACGGGCAATAATACTTGCAATAGCAACTGATAAATACTTACCTTCAGCTTTTGTTTCAAACCTTAACTTATTAAAGACTTCTTTTTCATTATTTAAATAATTATAATATGTCTTCTCTGGGGCAAACTGATCGATAACAGTTAACTTAGGTAGACTAACTTGTTTATTTAAATTAACGAAAGCTTGATTATGTAGTATAGCCTTCATTTTATTTTGATTAATAGATTTTTGTAATTGATTATACTTAGGATTATCTAAAATTAATAATGAGTGCTTAACATTTTCTCTTAAAAATGGAGCAATTTCATTAATATAATCATCTGTGATTACTTTTGAATCATCTAAGTTTAAATGTTTAATCTTATTATAAGTCTCTTCATCTAAATAGGCTGCACAAACACATATTGGTCCAAAGTAGGAACCATTACCTGTCTCATCAGATCCAGCTTGAGGAAGAGTTAATGGAGCCTTATAATATTCAGCAAGTGCTAAAGCACGTGCTCCTTGAAAAACGACTTTCTTACTATTGTAAATTGTTATATTTAATTGGGGTTCACTCACCCTGAAATTAGCATACTGAGGGGGCATTACATCATTAAACTTACTTAATGACTCCTTTAGTTGTGCTATTTGCTCATCACTTAATGTTAAAGATACTATATTCATAAAAACACCTCTTTACTATCTTACTACAACTTAGCTTAAATAATAAGTCTTGTTGCAAATAAAGTGTTTTTCAACTAAAATATCTCTAGGTGATTAGATGATTTTATTTAACGATTCAACATTTATTTTAAACGCTATAATAATTGTAGTTTTAATATTTTGTATATATAGAGGTTATTCTAAAGGAATGATTAATCAGTTTTTCAATATTTTTACTTTAGTTGCTGCTGTGGCAATATCATGGTTTTTATATGTACCATTTGGCAAGCTTTTTGCAATTACGCCAAAAACACTTGTCCCATTTCAAGGGAGTATTTTAGATAGTTTTTTCTATGAGAAAATCAATAGTTATATTTGGTTTATTATTTTATTTATTATCGCTTATATCTTCTTGAAGTTTTTAAAGGTTATCTTTAACGTTATTGCGCAGGTTCCAGGAATAAGCCACATTAATCAGTTTTTAGGTATTTTCTTTGGATTAATTAACTTTACGCTAATTAGTTTTCTAATGATTTATCTTTTATCATTTCCAGTCTTTACTAATGGAGTAAATTTAATTGAACATTCACTACTTAAGCCTGTCGTAGAAACATCAAACTTAGTAATACCAAATCTTGCGGAAAGATTACATGAGTTTGAAGCTTTTAATACTTTAGTAAAAGATCCAAAACAGGCGAGTGTTGAAGATGTTGAAAACATGCGTAAGTTTTTAGAGAAAAATAATGTTTCAATGGAAAACATTAATAAATTTATTGGAGAATTAGGTAAATGAGAAATATTTATAAAAGTTTAGAGTTTAATGTGATCTTAGAGGCAATAAGTAAAAATACTGCCTTCTCTTTAGGTGAGCAAAAAGTACTTAACTTAGAACCATCCCTAAACTCTTTATTAATTAAACGTAACTTAAGTTTAAGTAAAGAGATAATGGAAATGATCAACCTTGCAGAGAATTATGAGTTAAGTAAGGTTAGTGACGTTACTTACTCATTAGATAAAGTTAGTAAGGATATGAGTATTACCGGTCTTGAATTAATCAAAATTAGTGATCTAAATGATTCAATTAAAGAAATACTTAATACGATTAAGAATAGTGAAGTTGAAGCTAAAAATCTAGATGAACTAGTTTCATCATTAGTTATCTTAGATGATTTAAGCAAAGAAATTTCTTTTGCAATTAATTCATATGGAGAAATTAAAGATAGTGCCTCAAGAAAACTAAGCCGTATAAAGAATGATATCTCAACTTTAACAAATCGCTTTGACACAACTGTTAATCGCTTTTTAAATAATAATAAAGATAAATTAGCAGATTCAATTAGTAGTGAGAGAAATAATCGTAAGGTTATCTTATTAAATAGTAATTACAAAAATACTGTTAAAGGTGTTGTCCATGGAGAGAGTCAAAGTGGTTTATCAGTTTACTTTGAGCCAGAATCATTTATTACTTTTAATAATGATCTCCAGAGTTTAAGACATGCACAAATTGAGGAAGAAAATCTAATACTTTTACAATTATCTGTAATTGTAAAAAGCCACTTAGATACAATTTTAAATAACTTAAATATTTTAAGTGAATTAGATATGCATTTGGCAATCGCTAAATGGGGTTATGCTAATGAGGCGATTATTGCAGATATTAGTGATGACCACAGTATTTATTTAGAGAGTGTTGCCCACCCATTAATTGATAGAAAGTTGGTAGTTAGAAATACCTATCAAATTAAAGATGGGACAACCTTAATAGTTAGTGGTCCAAATACTGGTGGTAAAACAGTTACCCTTAAAACTATCGGTCTAAGTATCTTAATGAGTATGTGTGGTATACCTATTATTGCTGATAAGGCGACACTGCCAATCGTTGATAATATTTTTATTGATTTAGGTGATGAACAATCAGTTGTTAGCGCACTTTCAACATTCTCATCACACTTAGTTACATTAAGTGATATCGTAAATAATGTTAGTGAGAATTCACTAGTTATGTTAGATGAGCTTGGTAGTGGAACTGACCCTAAAGAAGGGGAGGCACTCGCAGTTGCGACTTTAGAATACCTAAGGTCTAAAAAAGCAATAACACTCGTTACAACCCATCTAAGTGGTCTTAAGACTTACGCAGCTAATAGTGATGACATTATGTTGGCAAGTGTTGAGTTTGATACTGAAACACTATCTCCAACATATCGCTTTATTGAAGGATTAGCAGGTCAATCAAATGCTTTAGAAATTGCTAGTAAGTTTAATTTCCCAAAAAGTATCTTATCAAGGGCTTTTGAACTTAAGGATGAACTATTAAGTGATGAAGAAAAAATCTTTAAAAATTTAGAAAAAAAAGAACGCGAACTATTAGTTAAAAGTCGACAACTTGAAGAAAATCAAAATATCTTAGATGAAAAGATAAAAGTATTGGATGAGAAAATGAAGTTAGATGAAGATTTAGGTAGTGAGATTATCAATCAGGCAAAATTGGAAGCGAATAAATATATTGTCTCTAAGCAAAAAGAAGCTGATGATCTTTATGAGCAGATGTTAGTTGAACATAGAAAAACAAATTTAGAAAATGCTAAAAAGATTAAAGAAAACTTAAATCGTAAAAAAGAAGAAACGGCAATTATTAAGAAGAAGGATCATGTTTTTAAAGTCGGCGACCATGTTAAAGTTGAAGGAATGAATCATATTGGACAAATCGTTGAACTTGATAAGAAAAATGCTACAGTAACTGTTAATAATATGAATATTAAGACAAAACTTAATAAACTTGAGTACTTTGAAATGAAGAAAAAACCAGTTAAGAGTAAATCATACCAAGTTAAGAGTCATAGTAAGGCAAAGCTTGAGCTAAACTTAATTGGACTAACTATCTATGAAGCGATGCCAAAGTTAAATAAATTTATCGATAATGCAGTTTTAAATAATATTAAAACTGTAACTGTAATTCATGGCGTTGGTAGTGGTAAATTAAGAGTAGCAGTGATTAATGAGTTAAATAAGAATAAAAATGTTAAAAGTATTCAAAGTGCGCCACAATCAAGTGGTGGTCTTGGGGCAACCTTAGTAGAAATAAAGTGATATAATTTATTTATGAAAGAAAATCTAAAAATCAAAATAGCAAACCTTCCATTAGAGCCAGGCTGTTATCTAATGAAAAATAAAGAAGGTAAAATAATATATGTCGGTAAAGCGAAGAGTTTAAAGAATCGTGTAAGCTCTTATTTTACTGGTGCCCATGATTATAAAGTTACAAAAATGGTCTCTAATATTAGTGATTTTGATTATATTGTAACTAGTACAGAAAAAGAATCATTAATACTTGAGTTGAATTTAATTAAAAAACATCAGCCTCAGTTTAATGTTATTTTTATGGATGATAAAGTTTACCCTTATATTAAGATTACTGATGAGTATTGGCCTCGCTTAGTTATCTCGCGAAATCGTGAAAAAGATAAGAGTTCAAAAATATTTGGACCATATCCAGATAGCTCGGCAGCAAGAAAAATGATTAGATTATTAGGTCGTTTATATCCAACTAAAAAATGTACAGGTAATCCCAAGAAAGCCTGTCTTTATTATCATATGGGTCAGTGTATGGGAATGTGTGAGTTTGATGTCGATCGTAACGAATATATGAAGATGATAGCTGATATTGAGAAAATCTTAAAAGGTGATACCAAGGATTTAATTAAGGAGAATCTAGAAATACAGGCTAAGTACATAGAAGAGATGAAGTTTGAACAAGCAGCTAGTATTCAAGAGATAATTGATTCAATTAGTCATATATCTGCCGATCAACAAGTTCAAAGTAATCGTCAGACTGATAACTTTGATGTCTTTAACTACTATGTTCATAATGGTTATATGGCAATCGTTATTATTGAGATTCGTGCTGGTAAACTTATAAATACTAAAAAGCACTTCTTTGCCTTATATGAGGATCCAAAACTTGCCTTAGTTAGTTTTATTAACCAATACTACTTAGTTAATCCTTTAATTAAAGAAATTATCGTTCCATATAGCGTTGACAATGATGATTATACTGATGAAGTTAAATCGAGAGTCTTTAAACCACAAAGAGGAAGTAAAGTGCGTTATGTTGAGATGAGTGAAAATAATGCAAAACTTCATTTAGAGGAAGAGTTTCACTTAATTAATACCTTACCAGCTAAAATTGAATTAGCAACGAAACAATTAGATGAACTATTAGACTTGAACATAGTTAATATCGAAATATTTGATATTTCACATATTTCAGGAAGTAATACTGTTGCCGGTATGGCAAGTTTTAATGAAGGTATTCCAAATAAGAAAGAATATAGAATGTTTAGGTTAGATGATAATAAAGGTGATACCGATTCGATGAAAGAAGTAATTTATCGTCGTTACTTTAGATTACTTAAAGATAATTTAGCATTTCCAGACTTACTAATCGTTGATGGTGGTATTAATCAAGTTAATGCTGCTAAGGAGATAATTGCTAGTCTTGGTATTAACTTAGAAATTGTCGGTTTAAGAAAAGATGATTTCCATAATACAGATGCTTTGATTACAGTTGATAATATTGAACTTGAAGTAGATAAATCAAGTGAACTATTTTTCTTCTTAAGTCGTATGCAGGATGAAGTTCACCGCTTTGCGATTAATTATCATAAGAAGTTAAGAGCTAAGAGTCAGACAAGATCGATTCTTGATGATATAGAAGGTGTTGGACCTTCAAGAAAAGCGAAACTATTAGATAAGTTTAAAACGATTGAAAATATCAAGTCGGCAACAATTGATGAGTTAAGCCAGGTTGTTCCTTTAACAGTTGCAGAAAATATAATGATGGAGTTTGAAGATTTATAACATAATTAAGTGTTTTTTTAGTGATATAATATATAAAAGGATGTGTGTTTATGGATTGTTTGGGTGTATTTGATTCAGGATTAGGAGGCTTTAATATTGTTGCAAGACTAAGAGAGAACTCAAGTCTTAATATAGTATTTTTAGCTGACCATAAAAACCTCCCATACGGTAATAAAGATAGTGAAACTTTAAAGGCGATATTAATAGAAAATATGCAATGGTTTTATGATAAAAATATTAAGCGTGTACTAATTGCTTGTAATACGGCAAGTAATTATATTGACTATTTAAGAGCTAGTTTTCCTGAAATGATTATCGATAGTATTATTGAAATAACATCTAAACAGTTTACTAATGAAGATTTAGTAATCTTTGGAACAAAGGTTACCTGTGAAAGTAAAAAGTATGATAAAACATTAAGTAAGCAGCAAAGCTATCATCCCTTAATTGAGTTGGCTTCCTTAGTTGAAGAAAATAATGTGGAAGCAACGACTGCTTATCTTAAGCGAGAATTAAGTAAGTATAAAAATGAAAATAATAATTACTTGCTAGCCTGTACTCATTATTCAATTGTTAAAGACATCTTCAAAAAATATTTAAATAATAATATTTATGATTCTGAACTTGCGACAATCGATTATTATAAAGACTTTAGTGGTGAAGCAAGTCTAGAAGTTTATACAAGTGGCAATATTAAGGTCTTATCTAATCAGTTGGCTGATATCTTTAATTACCGTGACGTTTTTACACTTCCTTATAAAGACAATTATAAGATTGTTGTTTTATCGGATAATCATGGACTTTATGAGCCACTAAGTACTATCTTAGAGCGCCATAAAGATGCAAGTGTCTTTATTCACTGTGGTGATGTTGAGTTAAATGATCCAATTACCGATAAATTTTACGTTGTGAATGGTAATAATGATTACTATACTCGTTATGATGATCATATTACACTTCGTATTAATGATTTAGTAATCTATATAACTCACTCACATGAGTATATGCCATTTAATCGTTTAGAAAATTTACTTAAATATGGAAAGAGTATTAATGCGAAATTAATTTGCTTTGGACATGAACATATTTATCAAGAACATTATTATGATGATATCTTAATCGTCAACCCTGGTTCACTCTATTATAATCGTGATAACAGTGATCCAAGTTATGCTCTAATTAATGTTGAAAAGGATACACTAAAAGTCTTTAGAATGAATTTATAGGAGTGATAATATGAGTTATATTGAAGTCAAAAATGTTAAAAAAGAGTATAAGGTTGGCGATCTTATTATTCACGCTGTAAGAGATGTATCTTTTAATATTGAAGAATCTGAATTTGTCGTTATTGTTGGTCCATCAGGAGCCGGTAAAACGACGGTCATGAATATTATTGGTGGTATGGATACACTGACTAGTGGTAGTGTTAAAATAGCTAATAAGGAGATTTCCTTAAATACTGACAAAGAGATGACAAAGTATCGCCGTGATGATGTTGGATTTGTCTTTCAAACATATAACTTAATTCCTAATTTAACTGCTAAAGAGAATGTTGAACTTGCAACTCATATTAATAAGGATTCCGAAGATGCTATTGAAACTTTATCTAAGGTTGGCTTAAGTGATCGTGCTAATAACTTTCCTGCGCAAATGAGTGGTGGGGAACAACAACGTGTTGCAATAGCAAGGGCAGTTGCAAAAAAACCTAAATTATTACTTTGTGATGAGCCAACAGGTGCTCTTGATAGTGAAACGAGTAGAACGGTCTTAAAATTATTAAGAAAATATAGTGATGAGGACAATATGACTGTTATCGTTATTACTCATAATGAGGCAATAACGGCAATAGCTGATCGTGTCATTACAATAAGGGATGGTTTAGTCTCTAGTAATGTCGTTAATACTAAAGTTTTAGAAGTAGATGATATAGAGTGGTAAAAGATATCTTAAGAGAGATAAAAGCTAGAAAACTACAGTTTTTAGCCATATTACTAATCACAACACTAGGTGTTGGCTTTTTCATTGGAATAAGTGTTACGGGCCATGATATGCGCCTAACGGCTGATGATTATATGGAGAGTGCTGATGTTTTAGATCTTGAAATAATAAACTCTTATGGTATTGATGAAGAAATGAAGAGTGAGTTAAATACTCTACTTAATAGCGAGTCAAAAGATATTTACTCAAGCGATGTTTATGCCAGTTTTAAAGATTTTGATGGCGTTATTAGCTTGTATGAATTAAATGATAGTTTAGATAATGATTTAACGCTTGTTGAAGGAAGACTGCCAAATGCAGATAAGGAAGTAATTATTGACTCACTACTGCAGAGTATTCATAATATTCAAATTAATGATGAAATAGTAATTAAAGAAAATGATGTTTTCAATAGTACTAAACTTAAGGTAGTAGGAATCGCTAAGTCGAGTTTATACTTAAATAAGAGTAGGGGTTATACAAACCTTGGTTCTGGAAGTGTTGATGGCTTTGCTTATGCTAAAAACTTAGATAAAAAGATTGATTCAGTGACATCACTTAGATATATCTTTGCTGATGATGTCAAAGTTAGTGATAAGATTAAAATTTTGGAAGATAATAAAGAGAGTTTATTACAAAATCGTTTTGATAGACTAATTGCTCCTAAAGTTGAAGAACTTAAAAAAGGGGAAGAAGAATTAAAAGCTGCTAAAGAAGAGTATAATCTTGAGATAAAAAATCAAGAGGCTAAGTTAAGTAAGGCTGAAAAAGATTTAGAGATTGCAGAAAGACAATTACATTTAGGATTAGATAAATTAACCTTTGATATTCCAACTAGTGGTACACTTGATGAAAGACTTGATCTTGTTGACCGTGGTTTTTTGGCAGTTAAAAAATTAAAAGAAAAAGAAATCAATGATTTAAGAGAACGTTTAAATACAATCGAGAATGAAGAAGTTAAAAAGTATTTAAGTGAGCAAATTGATAATCAAATTAGTGAACTTGATAAGATGGAAAGAGAATTTCAAAGCGGTTATCTTCAAATAGCTGCTGGTATTGATCAGTTTAATAAAGGTAAGCTTGAATTAGAGAATGGTAAACAGGCATTGGCAGATGCTAAGATTACTGCTGAAGCTGAATTTTTAAAGAGTGAGAAGGAAATTGCTAAAGCATATAAAGATATTGAAGATGCTGATACAGGTGATCTTTACATCTTTACTCGTGAAGATTCAATCATCGGCTATACAGACTTCTATAATGATAGTGAAAGAATTGAAGCAATAGGGAGAATATTTCCCTTAATCTTCTTCGGGGTAGCGATCTTAATTACTCAAAGTACGCTAACTCAAATGGTAGAAGAATCACGTAGTCAATTAGGTGTTTATAAGGCTTTAGGATTTACATCCTTTAGAGCATCACTAAAATATGTTGGTTTTGCCTTTATTGCTTGGTTTATTGGAACCTCATTAGGTATACTATTTGGTTTCTTTATCATTCCAAATATTATTTATAATGCTTATCGTATTATGTATGAGACTCCGGACTTAATTTCAAAAGTTGTATTAAGTTACTTATGGTTACCATTAATTATTAGTTTTCTAGCGAGTGTTGGAGTTGCTTTCTATAAATCTATTAGAGTAAGTAGTGATCAAGCTGCTAACTTATTGAGACCTGCACTTCCAAAGAGTGGTCAAAGAATCTTATTAGAGCATTTCCCATTTATTTGGAATCGTTTCTCATTCTTGTATAAAGTTAGTTTTAGAAATCTATTTAGAAATAAGAGTCGCTTCTTTATGACTGTGATTGGAATTGCCGGTTGTAGTGGACTATTAATAACAGGTTTTGGTATTTCTAACTCTGTAAACTCAATCATTGATATTCAGTTTAATGAAATATTTGATTATGATGGAATTATTACTTATACTAAACCAGATGATTTAGATGAGAATCTTTATGATTCATTTATTGATCTTTACTCTGATAATATAAAAGTTGATAATACGAGTGTTTCATTATATGTATCAGATGATTTAGCAAATTTTAGTAACTATATTAAATTTAATACGGCCAAAGCTAACAATAATGATATTAATAATTATGAATTAGTTATAACTGAGAAACTTGCTGAAGTAAATGGTTTAAAAATCAATGATCCATTTAACTTTACTTATGATAATAAAAACTACACATTGACTGTCTCTGAAATTATTAAGAATCACGCTGGACATTATGCTATTATTGATAAGGATATATTCGAAGAGACTACTAATAAAGCCTTAAGTAACAATGTAAGGTTATTTAAAGGTAGTGAGTTAAGTAGTGACGTTATTAGTGAGATGTTAGAGAATGATAGTATCTTAAATGTTACTCAAACAAAAGATATTGAAAAAACATTGAAGGAGCAAATGGGTAATTTTGATGTTATAATACTAGTTATAGTATTTGCGGCCTTCTTATTAGAGTTAATAGTTTTAACAAACTTAATTAGTATGAATATCAGTGAGCGTTCAAAAGAGTTAGCGACATTAAAAGTCTTAGGTTTTTATCCGAAAGAATTATCTAGCTATATATTAAGAGAGAATATAATTCTAACTTTTATAGCTTTATTTGTCGGTAGTATCTTTGGTATTATTTTACACAAGTTCGTTGTAATAACGGCGGAAATTGATATGGTAATGTTTAATCGTGAACTTAATACCTTTAGCGTAATTATTTCATTAATCTTAACGTTAGCGTTATCGCTGATCATAAACTTAATAATGAGTAAACGTGCCGACAAAGTAAATATGAATGAAGCATTAAAGACATTTGATGCTTAAAAGGAGAAAGTATGTTAGTAACAGTATTAAAAGAAACTTATGTAATTGTTTTAAGTGAAAGTAGTAAAGATGAAAGATGGTTAAGCGATGCTGGATATGATCCACTAGGTGAAGACTATTTTCAAGAGATATTTAAAGATCTAGACGCATTAGTAGAAGAAGTAAATTACTTACAAAGATATGGGGCAGTATTTGAAGATAGTACAGATAATGATTCGCCATTTAAAGTTGTTGAAGATTTAAAGTTAGAAGGTTTTATTTAACCTTTAATGAAGTAGAATAGAGGAGTTAAATGCTAGTTAAAGAAATTAATAGTCAAGAGTTTAGTCAGTTTTCAATTAATCATCCACAAGTATCTTTTTGGCAAAATGAAGGTATGGCCAAAAGAAGAGAATATGATGGATGGAAGTATGTATATCTAGGTTTTTTTGAAGATGATAAGTTAATAGGTGCTGGTTTATTTTACAAAAGAAAGCTAATATTAAATAAATATACTTATGAATCATATGGGGGACCATTAATTGATTATAGTAAGATTAGTGAAGCACTTGAGGCATTGAAAGTTTATTTAGAAAATAACAATGTCTATGACTGTGTAATTAATCCAAATTTAGTTGCTTATTATCATAATATTGAAGAGCAAACTAAAGTTGAAGCTAATGATTTTCTAAAAGTTAAAGAAAATATAATAGCAAGTGGTTTTAAAGAGTTTGATATTAGTAAAATAAATAGTCTTTTTAAATGGTTTTATAAAAAGGATTTAAAGCCATATGATTCTTTAGATGATATTCTTAATTCATTTGATAGAGAGACAAGAAGACTTATTAATAATTCACAAAAACTTCCAATTACTATGGAAGAATTAGATGAGAGTAATCTCTATAGAGTAAAAGATTTAATAGATATGACTGCTGATAATAAAGACTTCGCATCTCGAAATCTAGATTATTACAAACAGTTATATAAACATTTCAATGAAGTTCACGAAGTTAAGATGGTAGTTGTAACATTAAATGTTAGTGAATATAGAAAAGAATTATTAACTGAAGAGAGTGAATTAATCAATAAGATTGAAAAAGATACTGAGGCTAATACTAAACGATCACTAAATCGTGCTAATCAAAATAAAGATGTCTTGAATGCTTTATTAAAGAAATTAGAAGCAATTGAAGATATTAAGGAAGAGAAAGTAGATTTATGTGGTGGAGTATTCTTCTTTATCGAAAATGAAGTAACTTATCTTTTAGGTGGAAGTAATAGTAAATACTTTGCCTTCAATGGACCTCAGTATATGCAATGGCAGATCTTTAAAGAGGCACACAAGCGTAATATTGAAGCATATGACTTCTATGGTACTCATGGACACTTTAGTGGCCACCCTGATCAAATAGGGGTATATAACTTTAAAAAAGGTTTCAATGGCCAATTAATAGAAAACTTTGGCTACTTTGTATATGATGGAAAAGGAATCATAAACAAAGTAATTAATTTTATAAAAAAAATCAGAGGATAAAATAAGGGTCAGCAACGCTGACCCTAACAATTATCCATTAAAAAGCAAAATAATGTACAAAAGTATTAAATACTAGACAAAAACATGATTAAGCCTTGCAATTTATACTCAAATAGTATATTATTAATAAGCGTCAAACAGATGTCTACGTAGCTCAGCTGGATAGAGCATCCGCCTTCTAAGCGGACGGTCAGGGGTTCGAATCCCTTCGTGGACGCCATTTAATAATTAACAGTGCGAACAGCCTTTAAACAAAGG
>CAYTTS010000014.1:0-24810 GCA_964440875.1 uncultured Erysipelothrix sp.
GAACTTCACGAGATTTCTCTCCGAAGATTGCGTTTAATAGTTTTTCTTCTGGTGAGTCTTCACTCTGCCCTTTAGGAGTTACTTTACCTACTAAGATATCCCCTTCTTTAACTTCAGCACCGATCATTACGATACCACGAGCATCTAAGTGTCTTAGTGAAGTTTCAGAAACGTTAGGAATATCACGAGTAATTTCCTCAGGTCCAAGTTTAGTTTCTCTAATTTCAATATCATATTCTTCGATATGGATTGATGTATAAACATCTTCTTTAACTAATCTTTCGCTCATAATAATCGCGTCTTCATAGTTGTATCCATACCAAGTCATAAAGGCAATCGTTACGTTTTGTCCTAATGCTAATTCTCCATTTTCAATAGATGGACCATCAGCTAAGATATCTCCTGCATAAATTTTTTCACCTTTTTCAACAATTACTTGTTGGTTTAAACATGTTCCCATGTTTGATCTAATAAATTTACTTACTGGATAAACTCTATCGTTACCCTCCTCACTTACTACAATCTTTTCAGCATCAACATATGAAACAATTCCATCTGCTTTTGCTACAACACAAGCTCCTGAGTCTTTGGCGATTCTATATTCAATTCCTGTACCAACGTTTGGTGATGAAGGAACTAATAAAGGAATAGCTTGACGTTGCATGTTTGCACCCATTAGGGCACGTGACGCGTCGTCGTTTTCTAAGAATGGGATACATGCAGTTGCGATTGAGACAATTTGTTGTGGAGAAACGTCAGCTAATTCAACAGCTGCAGCATCAACCATGATTGTTTCGCCTTCAAAACGTGCAACAACTTCATCACCTTTAAGTTTGCCATCAGCAATCTCATTAGCCTGTACGATTGTATAGTCAATTTCAAGGTCAGCTGATAAGTAAATAATCTCATCAGTAACTACAGAATCTTTAACTACACGATAAGGTGTTTCGATAAATCCATTATCATTAATACGACCATAAGTAGTTAAGTTATTAATTAATCCAATGTTTGGTCCCTCTGGAGTTTCAATTGGACAAATTCTACCATAGTGCGAGTTGTGAACGTCACGAACTTCAAATCCAGCACGTTCTCTCGTTAATCCACCAGGCCCAAGCGCAGAGATACGACGTTTGTTCGTTAACTCTCCTAATGGGTTTGTTTGATCCATGAACTGTGATAACTGTGAACTTGCGAAGAATTCTTTAACTACTGCCGTTAATGGTCTAATATTAGTTAATCGTTTTGGACTTAATCCTGTTGTATCAGAAATAGACATTCTTTCTTTAACAACTCTTTCCATTCTTGCAAGACCAATTCTGAATTGGTTTTGAATTAATTCACCAGCAGTACGAACACGACGGTTACCTAATTGGTCAATGTCATCTTCATTACCGATGTTATCTTGTAAGTTTAATAGGTATGAGTATGCAGCAATAATATCTGATGACATTAAGGCTTTTTTATTTAATAGCATATCTGTACCAATTGCTTTTGTTACATGACCATCTTTTTCTTTACTTACTTTAATTACTTGTTGAGCTGAACCTACAACATATAAGATTACTTCTGCACCTGATAAAGCTGCATTTGTAATTAAGTCTTCTGCTTCTGCACTTAAGTAAGTACGTTCTGCTTCAGTGTCATATGCTGGAACTAATAGTTCATCTTCAAATAATAAGTCTTCATTGTTTACTGTTACACGAGCTAAACTTAATAATCTTTGTGAATAGTTAATAATTGATCTTATTTCGTTTTCACTTAAATTATCTGATAAGTTAATTGCTTGTCCAATAATACCTGAGTATACATCTAAAGTTTCATGTGCAGCACTAATTACTTCTAAGTCAGCTGGTAGTAAGATACTACCTTTTGTAAATACTTGTTTTTTAACTTCTATATCATTTGCTAAAACACGTAAGTTTAATGCATAAGCATTTTCACTTAATACTGTTTCAGTATCTGGGTGTGTGAATAATGGATTGTAAGGATATGCATATGTATGTCCACCGAATACTAATTCAGCTTTTATAGCATCACGTTCTTTACGTCCAATGTATGTTCCACTTGCAAATAATACTTCACCTTTACGATCATATAGATCTTCAGCTAAGTAGTTTTTGTATAAACGTTCTGAAACTCCAAGTTTACTATGTAGTTTAAAACGTCCTGCTCTTGTTAAGTCATATCTTCTAACATCAAAGAATTTAGCGTTCATAACACTAATAGCACCATCTAATGTTGGTACCTCATCTACTCTTTGGTTTTCATATATAGTTAATAATGCTTCGTTTTCAGTTGAAATCTTATCTGCTTCTAAAGTTACAGTTAAGTCTTCATAGTTTCCGAAAACACTTGTATATAATAAATTATAAATATTTAAGAATTCACGGTCAGCATCGCCAACTAGTGCATCTTCATAAACATCTAAGTTCATTGCTTTTAAAAATCTTTTAACTCCGTTAACATCAAATCCACTTTCTGATGATTCCATGTTTAAACCAAGACCAATAGCTTTTAATAATATTGTTGATAAAAGCTTACGTTTACGGTCGATACGCATATCGATTAAACGTCCTGTTGGTGTCTTTCTTGAGTCTGTAGTAAAGTCTAACCATGTACCTCTACTTGGAATAATTTCACCATTAAAAATATCATCCCCGTTACGATCATCTAACGCTAAGTTAAAGTATGATCCAGGTGATCTTACGATTTGTGAAACAATAACACGTTCAGCACCATTAATAATGAATGTTCCGTTTTCTGTCATCATTGGAACATCGCCAAAAAAGACTTCCTCATCTTTAGTGATAATTTCACCGGAAGCTGGATCAATAATTTCTAACTCCATCATTGCTTTTAATGAAGCAACATAACTTGATTCTGTTATTTTTGCATCTTCAGCACTTTCTTTTGGCTCTTCAAATTCAAATCCTTTAAATTTTAAAGATATATTTTCATTATAGTTTTGAATCGGATATACTTCATCAAAGACTTCCTGAATACCTTCATTAATAAACCTCTCAAACGATTCTGTTTGAATTTCAACTAAATTCGGTAATTCTAAAGCTCCACTAACTGTTGAGTAATCGCGTCGAGTAGCTTTATTTCCATATTCTCTGCTATGGTAAGCCTTGTTTTCTGCCACAAACTTCATCCTTTCTTACTAATATAAAACAATTAAATGGGCACAATGTCCCACACTAAATTTACGCTATCATACGTTCAATCATAATATCATTAAGTTGTCAAATTGTCAAACTTTAATATTTCTGATTATATGGTAGCCTTTACTCTTCTTGATTACATCAACTTCATCAAAAATAGTTTTCAAATACTTAACTGCACTAGCTGCGCCATGTGATTTTCTAATAACGACATACAATACACCCTTATCTAAGAAATTATAAGAATTTAAAAACATTGAATAGATAACTTCTTTCCCTGCTCTAATAGGTGGATTTAAAAGTACAGTCTTAAATTGATTATTATAGGGCGATAGATCAGAAGTAACCTTTTTTATCTCCATATTAGTTTTATTTATTTCATTATTATGTTTACTTAAAGATACGGC
This sequence comes from uncultured Erysipelothrix sp., assembly GCA_964440875.1. GTDB lineage: Bacteria > Bacillota_I > Bacilli_A > Erysipelotrichales > Erysipelotrichaceae > JAAZDN01. The sequence goes on from CAYTTS010000014.1 coordinate 3,572, forward strand.
ACGATCTGTAATATCTAGTCCAAGTACATCATAATTATTTTTTGATAAAACTATTCCAACTACACCATAGCCACAACCATAATCTAATACTTTATTCTCAATTCCATTATCAATTGCTGTTTCAATTAATAATTTACTACCTTCATCTACGTGGTCTTTTGAGAATACATTATCTGCTGTGGTGAATGTGTAATCAATGGATAAAAACCGGAAAGTAATTTCTTTCCGGTTTTTAAGTTCTTTTTGATCATCTTTATAATAATGGTTAAGATAATCTTTGCTCATTTATTATTTGAACTCTACTGAAGCTCCTGCTTCAACTAATTTAGCTTTCATGTCTTCAGCTTCTTCTGTAGGTACGTTTTCTTTAACTACTCCTTCAGGTGCAGCTTCAACGATTTCTTTAGCGCCTTTTAATCCAGCACCTGTGATTTCGTTTACAGCTTTAATTACTTGGATTTTTGATTGTCCGATATCTGTAATTACTACTGTTACTTCTGTTGGTTCGTCGTTTCCTGCGTCCGCTCCACCATCTGCTACTACTGCTACTGGAGCTGCTGCTGTTACACCAAACTCCTCTTCGATTGCTTCAACTAATTCGTTGATTTCTAAAATTGTCATTTCTTTTAAACCAGCAATTACGTCTGCTGTTACTAATTTTGCCATTTTCTATTTCCTCCTATTTGATTTATGCTTCTACTTCTTCTTTTGCGTCTCCAACTGCTTTAACAATAGCTGCAAAGCTTCTTACTGGTGACTGTAACATACCAACGAAAATTGATAACATTCCGTCTTTGTTTGGTAGTTTTGATAATTTTGTAAGGCTGTCTACGTCTAATACGTTTCCACCTACAACTCCTGTTTTGAATTTTAAGCTCTTATGCTTTTTAGCAAATTCAGCTATAATTCTTGCCGGAGCAACTGCGTCAGGTCCAAATGCGAATCCGTTAGGTCCAACTAAATGTTCAACTAAGTCTTCATGGCCTGCTTCTTTAGCAGCTAAACGAACCATTGTATTTTTGTATACTTTGAATTCGATATCTTCTTCTCTTAATGCTGCACGCATTTCTGTTAACTGTGCAACAGTTAATCCACGATATTCAACAACAACTGTAGATTCTGATGCTTCAATTTTTTCTGCGATCTCGCTAACTAAAGATTGTTTTTGTTGTAATATTTTATCACTGCTCATTTTTACACCTCCTATTTAACAATACACCTAGAGTATAAAATAAAAACTCGTGCAAATTTATTCCACGAGTTTAAAAGTTTGTTTACTTTACCTCGGTAACAAATTAAGTTCTCACAGTTACGGTCTATGGTATATTGACATTACAATTTTATGTTAATATTTATATTTTGTCAAGAATTACTCAACGATTAGTTTAATACCTGGTGACATAGTTGAAGATAACACTAAGTTTTTAATGTATCTACCTTTAACTGCTGCTGGTCTTGCTGCAACGATAACATCGTTAATAGCGTTTAGGTTATCTAAGATTTGTTCATTAGTAAATGAAACTTTACCAATTCCAACTGCTAGATTTCCAGCTTTGTCTACACGGTATTCAACTTTACCTTTTTTAATTTCGTCTACTGCTTTTGCAATATCCATTGTAACTGTACCAGTTCTTGGGTTAGGCATTAATCCACGAGGTCCTAAAACTCTACCTAGTTTTCCTAATTCACCCATCATGTCTGGAGTTGCAACGATAACATCGAAGTCTGAGAAACCTTTTGCGATTTCATCAATTAACTCTTTGCCACCTACGTGATCTGCACCAGCGTCTTTAGCTTCTTGCTCTTTTTCTCCTTGAGCAACAACTAAGATTTTTTGTGTTTTACCAGTTCCGTGTGGTAATACTACCGCACCACGGATTTGTTGATCAGCATGTCTTGGATCAACGTTTAAGTTAAATGATACTTCAACAGTTTCATCAAACTTAGCTGTTTTTAATTCTTTTAATAATGCAACTGCTTCATTGAAATCGTAGAATTTTTCGCGATCTACTTTTGCTAAAGCTGAAGCGTATTGTTTACCTTGTTTTTTAGCCATAATTAATTCTCCTGCCCTTCAACTTTAATACCCATGTTTCTTGCAGTACCTGCAATAATTCTCTTAGCCGCTTCGATATCGTTAGCGTTTAAGTCAGGCATTTTATATTCTGCAATTTCAGTAATTTGTGCGTCAGTGATAGTAGCAACTACCTCTGTACTTGGAGCAGCAGCTCCTTTACTGATTCCTGCAGCTTTCTTTAATAAGTGTGCCGCTGGAGTTGTTTTCAGTTCGATATCAAATGATTTGTCATCATAGATAGTAATAAGAACTGGAACAATGTCACCCATACGATCTTTTGAAGCATCGTTAAATTGTTGGGTAAATTGTGGCATGTTGATTCCTAATCCCGCGATTGCTGGACCTGGACGAGCTCCACCTGCAGGGAACTGCAGCTTAGCTATTTTCGCAACTTTTTTACTCATACATATTCCTTCTTTCTCTAATGTATGCTGTGGTTTAATGGATTGTTGCAATCCTCCCACGCATATAACTACATATGTAGCCTTACTATATTATACTTTTGACTAATTAAAGTCAAGTATTTACCCCGCTAAAACTAATAAAAGAATCTAAGTTCCCCCCGAAACTTAGATTCTGTTTTACCGCAGTAATCAGACAAGCATTTTTTAAAATAACATTCACTTATTAATATTATACCTTTGCAGAAATTTTACTCCCTCAGTAAAACTATAAAATGGAAATAGGAATATGTATTTATACGACTATCGCCCTTCTATATACCTTGGAAAGGTTACACTTAAGTAGACACTTCTCTATATAACGAAATGTTATAAAGTGAGAAATTATTAAAATCATTTTATAATCAATATAAAATTAGTAGAAGTAATCCCGACGATTATAATTAATTAAACCAAATACTAATAAGAGTATTGATAATAATACCGTGATAATTAAAGCAATAATATTTAGATCCGAAAAGTCACTAATAAGAAACATTTCAAACGGACTAAGATGTCGTAGTATTTCACCCTTAGACTCAAGTAGTAAACCTAAGTAGCCTAAAAGATAAGTAATTAATATAACAAAGATACTAAGGCTAGCCTTACCATATCGATAACTTGATGATGATAAACATATTGCCAGTGACATAAAGAGGAGTGGAATTAAAAACGAAACTATTAATGTCTGAGTAATTTCACTAAATACAAAAGTATCTGACCCAACTAAAATTCCACATAAGATTACGACAATACTAATTGCAATAAAAGGTAGTATTACTGCGACAGTAGAACTTATTAGCTTAGATAGATATATCTCACTTCTTGATAATGATTGACTAGCAATAAACTCAATACTGCCATCACTCTCATCACTTTGAAAGATACTAGCTGAAAAGTTAGCAATGTATATGGTATAAGCAATGATAATAATACTATATACCATAATAAAGTAGGAGTTATAGTTTGATAAATCAGAGAAACCTTCTACTCCCATTAACTGAAGAAATTCTTTTGGTAGTGACTCTAACTTAATACTCGCTAAATCTTGTAAACTTGGAAATAAGACCATATACATAAACATAATCGCTGACAATACTAAGGTCCAAATTATAATTTGTTTACGTTTTATCTTTAATTGAAAGAGACTTAATGTTTTAATATTTTTCATAATCACTCTCTCCTTCATAGTATTTCATAAACTCTTCTTCAATACTTAAATCTTTAATTTCTAATGACTTTAACTTCAACTTACTTAAGTTATCTATTAAATCATTAATATCACCTTCATAGTGATAGGCCATTTTTTCACCAAGTTCTGATTCATAAGTAACTAGCTTCTTACGGTTTAAGCGCTCTTTCTTCATATCTAAATCATCAACAAGTTTTCCATCTTTAATAATTAAGACACGATCACAGTACTTTTCAATCTCACTTAAATTATGACTAGATAGAAATATCGTTAAACCCTCATTTTTTAATTTAAGTATTAAGTCAAAGAACTTACTTTGCATTAAAGGGTCTAAGCCATTAGTTGGCTCATCTAAGATCAACAACTTATTAGCTTTAATTAAAGCTTGAATTATTGATACCTTTTTTAAATTTCCAAAACTTAATTCTTTAATCTTCTTATTAATATCTAAATCAAAGTACTCACTATACTCTATTGCCTTACTTATATCCACATCCACAAGTTCACTCACTAATTTGAAGATATCTAACGCGCTTAGATTATCATAAAACTTACTATCACTTGGCATATAAGAAGTAAACGTTTTAATTTCTTTACTATCCTTATTGCAGTCTAAGTCAAAGATACTTAATTCACCACTACTTGGATTAATAATATTTAAAAGACTTCTAATCGTTGTCGTCTTTCCGGCTCCATTCTTACCAACAAAGCCCGTAATCTCACCTTCATTTATTGAGAAGCTTATATTATCAACCGCTAAAAAATCGCCATAGCACTTAGTAAATCCTGCTACTTTTATTACAGCCATAGTATCACCTCAATTTAATCATAACATACAATAAAAAAGGTAGAACATATTTTGTTCTACCTTAGTAATTAGTCTATTTTTTGTAGATCTAGATAATCAACCTCTGTTGATGTTTCACGACCAAACATAATTGTTAGAATATCTGCTTTTGCTGTTTCATCATTCATAGCCTCAACAGTACCTTCAATACCTCTGAATGGTCCGTTAAGAATCTTAACGAAGTCTCCAACTTCAAAGCTTGCTTTAATCTTAGTATCTGTCATTCCGATACGACGTAGAATACTTTCGATTTCCTCATCTGATACCGGGAATGGTTTTGCTCCACCACCACTTGATCCGATAAATCCAGTAACCCCTGGTGTGTTACGAACAACATACCAAGCTTCATCTGTCATTACCATCTCAACAAATAAGTAACCTGGGTAAAGATTAATCATTTTAGAAACTGGTTTATCTTTTTTAATTTCAATTTCTTCTTCTTCAGCAACTAAAATTTGGTATAAAGCATCTTCAATACCCATCGTTTCAACACGACGTTGTAAGTTTTCTTTTACACGGTTTTCATGTCCTGAGTATGTATTAACAACATACCAGTGACGTGATTTAATATTATCTAATACTTTGATAATTGTGAAAGTTTCTCTATCAACACTACTGTAATCAGCTTCATCTAAAGCTAATTTAATTTGTGTTAAGTGACTTGAGATTTCTAATAAGTCACCATATAGTCTAATTCGTCCACGATCAACTAAAGATAATATTTCGTCTAAGACTTTAATTAAATTTTCTGATTGAGCATAATCATGATTGCTATCGATTTCCTTAATTTGATAAATTAAGTTTAACATCGCTAATCTAGCTTCATTTGTCTGCTCTTCTACCATTTTATTCTCAATATCCATTAAGCTACAACTCCTATAATTCTTAATATGAATGAAATTACGAAGTCGCTTAATACGAAGTAAGCTGCAAAGATAGCAATAAATACTATTGATATAAATGTATCTCTACTTATTTCAACACGCTTAGGCCATCTTATTTTTTTAATTTCACCCATAATACCATTTAAACTGAACCATTTCATAATAATACGCCTCCTAACGCGTTTCCTGATGTAAGGTGTGTTTTCCACACTTCTTACAAAACTTCATCAACTCTAGACGTTCTGTAGATGTTTGTTTATTCTTAACCGTAGAATAATTACGTGATAGACAATCTTTACACGTTAATATAATTTTATTTTTCTTTGTCGCCACTACGAAAACACTCCTTTTTTTAATATACTAATATTAACACTATGTTGAAACATAGTCAACTTAATACCTATTGTAACAGTTAAAATACACTTTGCATAATCATGATCACAACCGGAAGTGTTAGTGCACTTAATATTGTGTTTAGTGAAACTAACTGTGCCCCATAACTTGGGTTTTGACCCAACAGTTCTGAAAACATTGCCGTATTTGCGGCAGATGGAACTGACATCGCAATAACAAAGACTTGTTTAACTAAAATATCAAATGGCATAAAGTACATAAAGGCAATACTTACTGCCGGAAGCAAGACTAATCTTACAAATGATACGTAGTAGCCCATCTTATTAGTAAAGATTTCTCTTAAGTTTTCATTAGCTAAGTATACACCTAATATTATCATAGCCAGTGGTGTATTGATTGCTGTCAGTGATCTTACTGATGAGTCTAAAAATGCTGGTAGACTAATTGGTAAAATAAAGATTATTAAGCCGATCCAAACCCCTTTTGCATTTGGGTTTAAAAAGACAGTACTAAATTTCAACTTTTGTTTTTCTTCAGATAATAGATTAATACCATAAGTCCACATAAATAAGTGTCCAACGAAGATGATTGGTGTTAGATATGGGATTGCCGTTGTTCCAAATAGTGATCTTATTATTGGTATTCCAATAAAACCACGGTTTGAGAAAACACTGGCAAACTTCTCAATATGATGAGTAGACTTAAAGATATGTTCACAGATAAAGATAATTATAAAAGTAAAGATTACTGTTATAAAGGCAATGATTGCCATCATCTTTAAAAGTTCAAAATTAAACTCTTGGATAAAGGACTCAATGATCGTTAGTGGAATAATTATTCTTAATAAGAAACTTGATAAGCCACTAGTTACCTCATCATTAAAGTATCCTAACTTTCTTAAAATAAAGCCAAGAGTCATAAGTGTCGCCATAATTAAAATTTGATTTATTATAATGTCCATATATACATTGTAGCTCATTAAACAAGATTTAATGTATAAAAATTGTTTCCCCATTTAAAAAAGCTACCGTAGTAGCTAGTTTAATAATCTTTTAACTTTTTGAATTGTATTATCAATCTTCTTTACTGAACACTTTAAGATTGAACTTGACTCCTTATAAGTATAACCTGATATTTGTAGAACTAAGACTTTCTTCTCAAAATCGTTGATGACTGTATTATATAAGTACAACTCGCCTAGTGATTCATTATATAAGACTAGTGAACTTGGCTCACTATTATCTGAGATGACATCTGAGTAGTATAGACTAAGTTCCTCTGATACAAGTGAGTCTAGTGAAAGACTATTGTAGAACTGTAGACTTGCCATTGAGGAAAATCTTCTTAAATAGGCTATCATACTTCTTTCAATACAAAGACTTGTAAATGAATAGAAGGGTACACTCATACATTCATCATAGGTATATAAGGAATTAAATAAGGCAATTTGTCCTTCTTGAAACATATCATCTCGCTCCACACCTTGTGGAGTGTATTTTGAAAATATCTTATTAACATGCTTATAAAGTAATAATTTATACTTTTCAATTAATACTTCTTTAGCTTCATCATCACAACAGTTTGACATTAAATATAGAAGTTTGTAGTCATTCATCTTTAACATAAGTTCCCCCCTTATATTACAGGGCTCTATTATATTTAAATACTTCTTTGTCTTAATACCTCATAAAGTAGAACGCCAGTTGCAACTGAAACGTTGAGTGATTCAACATTACTCATTGGAATTTTAGCGATATAGTCACATGACTCTCTTACTAAGCGTGACATTCCACTACCTTCACTGCCCATAACTAAGACTAACTTCATCTTATAGTCGATGTCAGTATAGTTAACAGCTTTTTCTAAGTCACTTCCAACAACCCAGTAACCCTTATCTTTTAAGGTTTCAATTGTGCGTTTTAAGTTATTAACGGAAGCAATTTTTACATGATCAAGTGCTCCTGCCGCTATTTTAGCTACTGTTGGTGTTACACCGACAGATCTTCTATTTAAGATAATTATTCCGTCAACTCCAACTGCCACAGCTGAGCGAATAATCGCCCCAAAATTATGTGGGTCTTCAATTTGATCAAGTAATAAAATTAGCGGGTATTCTTTATCACTAATAATATCTTCAAGATTAGAGTATTTAAAAGGTTTTACTTCAGCTACTACACCTTGATGATTTCCTTTTATCATTTTATCTATTTGATTTTTATTAATGATATTCACTTTAATTTTATTAGCTTTTGCTAATTTAATTATATCTTCATGACGATTAGCCAAAAGATATAATTCAATTATACTTCCATCATTATTTTTAAGTTTTTCAAATATAACATTTTTCCCGTAAACATATTCTCTCATACTAACTCCTCTAAATCGTCCTAAACAATTTTATCCATATGGTAGTCTAACATTAAGTCTAAGATGTAGTTCATTCGCTCTTCATCTTTGTAATGTAGATAACCAATTAAGGCTTCAAAGCCACTTGCAACTCGGTAAACAACAACACTAGCATTTTTCGCTGTTGCCCCCATGTTGGCATTACGACCTCGTTTATATATATTAAATTCTTCCTCACTTAATAACTCTTCGGCAATTAAGTGATCCATGAAATCAGCTTGGCCATTTGCTGAAACATAGATAATACTTTTTTCTTGTAAGTCTTTTGACTTAGTGTAGCCTTTAGCTACTAACATTTCTCTTACCTTTAGTGAGATAACTGCATCTCCAATAAATGATAAAACATTTCCACTATAGCGGTGTGCCATTAAATCAATCCTTTTTCTAATAGAAGATTTCGATATTTGTCTGCCTCATCAAAATTCTTTTCTAATTTGTATTCATTCCATTTTTTATAATTTTTTATATCTTCATCTTCAATATTAGGGTAAGTATACTTAATACCTAATATATCTAATATTTTTTTCACTGAGTTAACTAAGCTAATAATTAAGTCATTGTCTAAGTCTCTTACTCTTAAACTTGCGTTTAATACTTTTATCGTATCAAAGATTACCTTATAGCCGTTTTGGGTATTAAAATCATTTTCCATCGCCATAATAAAATTATCATATGATTCAAGATCATAGGCATCATTAAATTCATCACCTTTTAAGATAATTGTACTGTAGGCTTTATTTAGTGAGTTATATATTCTTTCTAACTCGACTTTACTACTTTCAATGATTTCTTCATTTAAGTTTAAAGGTGCACGGTAGTGTGTTGATAAAATAATCCAACGTACTAAATCATAACCTAAGTCACTTACCATATCTTTAGCAAGTATTAACTCACCTTCTGACTTACTCATCTTCTTATCATTTATATTTACTAAACCATTATGCATCCAATAATTAGCTAAGCCATGATCTTCATGTTTTATTGCCTGTGCTAGCTCATTTTCATGGTGTGGAAACTTAAGATCTAAACCGCCACCGTGAATATCGATGATTGAGTTAAAACTTTCTTCAATCATAACGACACATTCAGTATGCCAACCCGGTCTTCCTTCGCTCCAGTTAGAACTATAGTTTTCTCCTAATTCAGTTTTCTTCCATAAGGTAAAATCAAGTGGATTTTCTTTTAAACTATTTTCCTCAATTCGAGCTCCTACAACTAAGTCATCAATGTTTTGTTTTGACAGTTTACCATAATCAGCAACCTTACTAACTCTAAAATAAACATCACCACTTACTTCATAAGCATAACCTTCATCAATTAGCATTTGTATATATGATTTTATCTTATCCATCGTTTCTGTAACTTTAATTGTTTTAGGACGTAAAATATTTAATTCATCACTTAAATCTTCATATGCTTTTATATATCTTTCTGATAATTCATTAGCACTTATATTTAACTCTAAAGCTCGATTAATAATCTTATCATCAATATCAGTATAGTTTGATACATAATCTACATCATAACCTAAGGCTTTAAAAACACGATTAACTAAGTCAAAGACGATTAGTGGTCGTGCATTTCCAATATGCGGATCATTGTATACAGTTGGTCCACAAACATACATTGAAAGTTTACCTTCTTCAATTGGTTTAAAGTCCTCAACTTTATTACTTAAACTATTATAGATTTTCATCTGTATCACACTCCTTTATTATTATAACCGATTTTACTTTTTTCGCAATTTATACGGTGGATAAATTATTTTATGTAAGTTTAAAAAACCTTTTTTATAGACAGCCTGTGAGTAAGAGAAGGCCTCATATGAGTACTTACCATGATATGATCCTAAGCCGGATGACTTAAATCCTGAGAATGGTAAGTTCTCATTAACCATATGTAAGACAGTTGTGTTAATACTTACACCACCTGCCTCAATGTTATTTAATAAATAGTAAATATTACTTATACGCTTGCCAAAGATGTAAAGGGCAAGTGGTACCTCAAAGTTTGAGACTACTTTGAATATATCATTAAAATCTTTATATCTAATGATTGGTAGTATTGGTCCAAAGTTTTCCGACTGCATACTTGCTAAGTCATGATAGTTTTCACTATCTGTCTCTAAAAGAGCTAAACTAAACTTATGATCTTCATCATTAAAGTCTACTTCATTTATTAAATAATCCTCATCACTCTCTATAATATTTTTTAAACGATTGTATTCTTTCTCATTAACTATTTTTCCAAAGTCTTTTAAGTCTGGATAAAACTTCTTATAGACTAATTTAATCTCACTTACTACTTCATCCGCAATATTGTCATCTACTAGTATATAGTCTGTGGCAATACAGGTTTGGCCAGCATTTAAAACTTTTGAGTAGACAATATCTGAGACTGCCTTTTTAATATTGGCATCTCTTAAGATTATACTTGGGCTTTTTCCGCCTAATTCAAGTGTCGTATTAATTAGCTTTTTGCTTGCGGCTTCAAGGACAATTTGTCCAACCTTTTTACTTCCGGTAAAGAAGATCTTATCAAAGTCTAAGCTTAATAGCTCACTATTAATATTGCGGTCGGTTTCAAAGGCGTAAATATATTGCTTGGGAAATACTTCATTCAGTATTTCTATTAAGACTTTATTAGTATTGCTGCTATTTTTTGATAGTGCTAGCATCGTTGTATTGCCAGCGGCAATACTTCCGATTAATGGATCAATGCTTAAAAGAAGGGGATAATTATAGGCATTCATAATTAGGGCATTTCCATATGGTACTTTTCTTATATATGATTTTGCTGGTTTTAAGATGAGTGGTGTTTTTACTTTTTGATCTTTACTATATTTACTTAAGTTTTTTAGCATATGATTAATACTTTTATAGATCATAAAAAGTTCCGTGATATATGCTTCTTCACTACTTTTATTTAAATCTAAGTATAAGGCAGCCTTTAATTTCTCTTCATTCTCCTTAAGACTCTTCTTTAAAATTTTAAGTTGTGTTTCACGATAAGTAACACTTTTTGTATAGTTTAGTTTATAGTATTCTTTTTGTAGTTTTAATATTTCTTTCATCCACTCACCTCATTAAAAAAGAGTGGACTGGCCACTCTTAAGTTTTTACTCAAATGATTCTTATGCGAACCAGTGTTTAGCTGTTTTTAACATGTTAGCTGTGAATGAAGTTTCGTTATCATACCAAGCAACTGTTTTAACTAATTGTTTTCCATCAACTTCCATAACTTTTGTTTGTGTAGCATCGAAGATTGAACCGTGTAGTTCTCCTACGATATCTGTTGAAACAATGTTATCTTCATTGTATGCGTATGAATCACTAGCTGCTGCTTTCATAGCTGCGTTGATTTCTTCTTCAGTAACTTTTTTGTTTAATACTGAGAATAATTCAACTACTGATCCTGTGATTACTGGAACACGTTGTGCTGCACCGTCTAATTTTCCTGCTAATTCAGGGATAACTAGTCCGATTGCTTTTGCTGCTCCTGTAGTGTTTGGAACGATGTTAGCTGCTGCTGCACGTCCACGTCTTTGGTCTCCACCTGAGTGAGTACCGTCTAGTGTGTTTTGATCGTTAGTGTATGCGTGAATTGTAGTCATCATACCGTGATCTAAACCGAATTCGTTATGTAAAACGTTAGCCATTGGCGCTAAACAGTTAGTTGTACATGAAGCTGCTGATGCAACTACTTCACTACCGTCTAGAATTTCATGGTTAACACCGTATACTACTGTTTTCATTTCTCCTGATCCTGGAGCTGAAATTAATACTTTTTTAGCACCTGCGTCGATGTGAGCTTGAGCTGCTTCAGCACTTCTGAATGCACCTGTACATTCTAATACTAAGTCTACTCCTAATTCACCCCAAGGTAAGTTTCTTGGATCTCTATCTGCGAATACTGGAATTTTCTTTCCTTCAACTACGATAGTGTCACCATCTGTAGAGATAGCGTCTTTTTTCCAAGGACCTTGTGCTGAGTCGTATTTTAATACGTAAGCTAAGTCTTCTGCGTTACCTGTATCGTTTACTGCTACGATATCAAAGTCTGCATCATCAAACATTTGACGGAATGCTAATCTTCCGATTCTCCCAAAACCATTAATTGCAATTTTTACTGCCATAAATAACTCCTCCTTTTATCTACATTGTAATGATACTAATTAAATCGACTTTTGTCAATTGTGAATTAAATATCTTATGCTTTCTTTTCCTTTTATATTTCCACTTACAAATATATCAAGAATTCACTCTTTTTAGCGTATTCAAGAACTGAATTAGTAGTGATATTAAAGAGACGCTTATACAAGTTAATATCATTTACTAATAAATATTTATTAAACTCTAACTTATACTTTAAACTTCCAAATACCCGCTCCAAGGACTCACTTAGTGAGACACTAATATAAATATGACTATTCATACCCATTGCCTGGTTTAAGAGTGTTAGAAGCGCTAGCGTGTCCATATAAGCGATGTCTACTACTTCTAGTTCACCTTCTACATAATTATACACTATATATCCTAAGATATCGTTTTCACTATTTCTTGTTACATATATTTCATAATTATCTAATTCTAATTCTTTTAAGTAATCTTCAAAATATTGAATGTCACGTTTAATATATAAATCAAAGTGTTCTATAAACGATGTATATAGTTTGTGGATATCTTTTAAATCAAAGATCTCACTAATACTATAACCATCAACATTAAATAATTCACTTCTATCTAAACGATAACGTTTTTTCTTAAAGACGGGCTCAAAGTTTAAAAAGTTTGAATAAGACTTATCACTTAATGTTAGTAAGGTAGTTTTTGAAAACTCTAATATACAAGATTTAATAAATTCATCCTTAAGTTCTTTACTAGATCTTAGTGAGTAAACTACTCTCTCAATATTTTTAGCCTCAATATTGTGACCATTAAAATAGACTAATTTATTACTAAACTCTAAAGCACATAAAACAACATCATCTTCCTTATATATTAAAAAGTTATCACTATCGTATTTCTCATTAAAAAAATAATCTATACTTTTTACATCATCACTTAAGCTTGTATTGTATAGACTATATATTAATTGTTTATCTTTAGTATTTGCGAAAGTTACTTGCATACTATCACTAGTCAATCTCTTCTTCAGTATATTCAACGTCAATTATATCAGGGTTAGTGTTACGACTTTGACCTTGGCTTCTACTTTGATTACTGTAACTATCACGTTGTTGAGTAAATGCTTTTTCTTCACGCTCAACAGTTCTTCTAAATTGTCTGGCACTAAATCTTAATCTTAAAATTACAAATAAAATCAGCACACCAAAAATTAATAAGATTGGCCACGCTAATTGGATTAATAAAAAGAAAAACATAACTGTTACTACCAAACTAATTATCGCTTTTATTACTTCCATCTAATCACCTTCTCTATATTGATAAATCCGCAAGTTTTGGATCTTCAATGATTTCTTTTATTAAATCAATAAAACGATCCTCACTAACACCAATACTACCTAATAGTCTTCTAAAACTTTGATGTGCTTTTTCACTCTCAACACTCTCAGATAATACTGACTTTGGATATACCATCTCAAATGATGAAACATTAACTTCATCACTGTAAAACTCTACTAAAAATACTTCGTCATCATCATTTACACGTGCTTTAATAGCCACACTCTTATCACCATTAATAAAATGAACGACTCTTTGATCGTGTCCTAAAACGGCACTTAAACCTTTTTCTTTAAACATTAAAATAATCTCATCAGCACTAATTGGCTCGACTTCAACTGAGTTTTCAAAATGCTTTTCAACAATTTTATAAGCAGCATAGCCCGCCGCTGCGACACCAGCAGCCTTTAATAATTTTTTAAACATAATTTCAACTCCTTAATAAGTATATTATATGTAAAATCTTAATAAATAACAATATTCAAACTATTGAACACTACAAGTATAACCAAGTTCTTCATTAAACTTAATTGTTTCAGCTAAACCTAAAGGTAATTCCTTATCATTAATACTTAAACCAAAGAAAGATAATTCATTATCATAGGCATCAATAATACTACTTAAGTTCGCATTAACTAAAACATGATCATCAAACTTCTCAAAAGTATAAGTTAAATACTTTGCACCAGATAACTTATCCGCTAAATCCTTCTCTAAAACCTCTAATACTTCACTATTAAAACTCTCGTCGAAATATATCTTATCCGCTGAAGAAATACCCACAACTTCATTGTCCACATATTTCAATAAAAGTGAACGCTCAATTCTATGATTCTCCGTATACTCAATAGTACACTCCACAGTACCCTTATCACTTGATGAACAAGCAACAATAAATACTAATAAAAATAACATAATAATTTTCTTCATATTACCCTCACTTACCTACTAAATATTCTAACATATAAATATACGTATAATTTTGTTATTTAGATATTTTAGCTCATTATGACACTTCTGGAAGTAATACACTTAAGTAGACTTGTAATTATATTCAATATTATTGTTTTTATTTCTTACAATCTTTTAAACTTTTTACTTTTAGTATTGTCACACCTATTTTATAATTATTTCATAAGTTATTAAGTATCGTTGATTAATAAAAAAGCACTATCTTTCGATAATGCTACTTGTTTAAACTTAGTCTAACTAGAGCTCGTTTAAGGTCTAGTTCGGCTGTTTTGATTTCTTCTATGCTTAGATCACGTTGCAGTTTTTCATGTGCTCGTGTCTTGGCTTGTTCAGCTCTTGTAAAGTCAATGTCTTTTGAGTTTTCAATTGTATTGACTAATAATGATGCTTCGTTGTCTTTAAATGTGAATAGGCCGTCTGAGACTGCGTATTCTTCTCTAAAGTCACTTCCAATCATTGTTAATATTCCAATGTTTACTGGTGTAATTATGTCCATGTGATTGCTTAGGACTGTTATTAGACCATCTGATGTTGGTATTGTTACACGATCAAGATCAAAGTCTCCGTAAGCTTTTGTTGGTGTAACAACTTTTAGCTTAAACATTATTTAGCCTCTTCGAATTTTGCGTATACTTCATCAATACTACTTGCGAAAAGGAATAGTGATTCTGGTATATGGTCGCATTTTCCATCTAGGATTTGGCGGAAGCTGTCGACAGTTTCAGCTAGTGTTACTGTTGCTCCTGGGATTCCTGAGAATGTTTCAGCTACGAAGAATGGTTGTGATAGGAAGTTTCTTACTCTTCTTGCACGGTTAACTGCTTGTCTATCTTCATCACTTAATTCATCCATACCTAGTATGGCAATAATGTCTTGTAATTCTTTGTATCTTTGAAGTAGTGTTTGAACTTCTTGTGCTGTTCTAACGTGTTCTTCTCCAACGATGTCTTCATTTAGTAAGCTTGAGCTTGATTCTAGTGGGTCTACAGCTGGATAGATTCCTAGGGCTGCAATATTACGGTCAAGTACAATTCTTGCGTCTAAGTGCGAGAATGCAATTGCTGCCGCAGGGTCTGTTAAGTCGTCTGCTGGTACATAGATTGCTTGTACTGATGTAATTGATCCATCTTTAGTTGATGTGATTCGCTCTTGAAGTTGTCCCATTTCCGTTGCTAATGTTGGTTGGTATCCAACTGCTGATGGCATACGTCCAAGTAGTGCTGATACTTCTGATCCTGCTTGTGTGAAGCGGAAGATGTTATCAACGAATAATAATACGTCTTGGTGTTTTTCATCACGGAAGTATTCTGCCATTGTTAGGGCAGATAAAGCAACACGCATACGTGCTCCTGGTGACTCATTCATTTGTCCGTATACTAGTGTCGTTTTGTCTAAAACGTTAGCATCTTTCATTTCATGGTATAAGTCGTTTCCTTCACGAGTTCTCTCTCCAACACCGGCAACTACTGAGATACCACCGTATCCGATTGCGATGTTGTGGATTAATTCTTGCATTAATACTGTCTTACCTACTCCGGCACCACCGAATAGTCCAACTTTTCCACCTTGTGGAAATGGACATAGTAAGTCAATAACTTTAATTCCTGTTTGTAGTACATTAGATTCTACTGTTTGATCTTTAAATGCTGGTGCTTCTCTGTGAATTCCACGTTTTAAAGAGTCGTCTTCAAAAGGCATTTCATCGATAGGTTCTCCTAATACGTTGAACATTCTACCTAATACAGCATCCCCTACTGGAACTTGGATTGCATCTCCTGTGTCATATACTTCAAGATCACGCATTAGTCCATCTGTAGCTCCCATAGCAATTGTTCTTACTCTATCGTTTCCGATATGTTGAACAACTTCTAATGTTAAGTTTATGTCGTTATACTCTACTTTTAGAGCATTATATAAATTAGGGATTTTATCATCAGCAAATACAACGTCTACAACAGGTCCAATAATTTGAACTATTTTACCTTTATTCATATTATGCCTCCATTCCTGAAATTAACTCTGATATTTCCTGGGTAATAGCTTCTTGTCGAACTCGGTTATAAGCTAACTGTAGTTCTTCAATCATATCATCCGCATTCTTAGTTGCACTTTCCATCGCGATTCTTCGAGTAGTGTACTCACTGAATTTTGATGCGTAGTAGCAGTAGTAAACCATAGCGTTCATTACAATTTCTTGATAACGGTGGCTTGATTCACTGAAGTTTGGATAGTATACAACATCATAGTTATTAGCCAGGATAACATTTAAGTTTTCTTGTGCGAATTCTAGTGACATTGATCCACCATAACTTGGAATAATTAAGTTAATTGCATATTCATCTAAATATTTTTTTGTTTCACCTATAAATTCATCTAGGTCTATTTTTTCACTGTAAGTTTTTTTATTAATAATATTGAATCCTTGTTTGATCGCTAAATCATAACCTTGAGTTCCTACCCAAAGTATGTCTCCAGTTTCTTCAGCTCTTAAGTATCTTAATAGTCCACTTGTGTAGGCTGATACTAAGCTTAAGTCTGGTGCAATTACAACGTATAATTTTGGTTTAGAGTTCGTTTGCATACTTTCGAAGTTACGACTAACTTTCGCTACTTCGTTAAAGTATGGTGCAAGTGAATCTTGTAGTCTTTTATATTGTTGTAATTTACTAATTGATACTAAACGCATTGCGTTTGTTATCTTTTGAGTAGACTTGATCGCAGCTATTCGATTTTTTATTGCGTTTAAGTTACGCATTTACACGCACCGCAAATGATTTCAAACTAGATTCAATTACAGCTTTCATTTCTTCAATTAATTCATCACTTAGTTTGTAGTCAGCTTTTAATTTTGACAGTAATTCTTCATGGTTACTTAATAGTTCACTGTGAAGATGTTTTTCAAACTTAAGTACGTCATTCACTTCTAGCTGATCAATATATCCGTATCTATTTAAGAAGATACTGAAGATCATTAGTTCATGAGGTACATTTGATAGTGCTGATTGTTTTAATAATTGTGTAATTCTCTCTCCTCGATCTAATACTTTCTTAGTTGAGGCATCGATATCACTACTAAATTGTGCGAACGATAACATATCATAGTATGTCGCTAACTCTAATTTTAATGAAGCACTTACGTTTTTCATTGCACTTGTTTGTGCTGCTGATCCAACACGTGATACTGACATACCACTATCTACCGCTGGTCTGTTTCCGGCGTTAAATTGATCAGTGTTTAAGAATAATTGTCCATCTGTAATTGAGATTACGTTTGTTGGGATGTATGCACTAATATCTCCAGCTTGTGTTTCGATAATTGGAAGAGCAGTCATTGACCCGCCACCGTAGTTATCATTTAATTTAGCTGCACGCTCAAGTAGTCTTGAGTGTAGATAGAATACATCTCCAGGATATGCTTCACGTCCTGATGGTCTTCTTAATAATAGTGAAATCGTACGGTATGCTACCGCATGTTTCGATAAGTCATCATAAACAATTAGTACGTCATCACCTTTGTCCATCCAATATTCACCAATTGAACATCCTGTATATGGTGCAATATATTGAAGTGGAGCAAGTTCACTTGCTGTCGCACTAATTACTGTTGTATATTCCATAGCGCCTGATTTTTCTAAGTTATCAACAACTTGTGCAACTGTTGATGCTTTTTGTCCGATTGCTACGTAGATACATTTTACGTTTTGACCTTTTTGATTTAGGATTGCGTTTAAGGCAATACTTGTTTTACCTGTTTGTCTATCACCAATGATTAGCTCACGTTGTCCTTTTCCGATTGGAATCATAGCGTCTACTACTTTAATACCTGTGAATAATGGTTCTTCAACTGATTGTCTCGTCATTACTCCTGGTGCTACTCGCTCAATTGGTCTAAAGACATCTGAGTTAATTGGTCCCTTATTGTCGATTGGACGCCCTAAAGCATCAACAACTCGGCCTAATAAGTTATCGCCAACGTTAACTTCGATAATTTTCTTTGTACGGTAAACTTCGTCGCCTTCTCTAATATCATGGTCATCCCCAAGTAAAACTACCCCTACTTGTGAATCTTCTAAGTTAAGTGCTAAACCGTATATATCGTCTTTGAAATGGACTAACTCGTTCGCTAAGACATCATCTAATCCACGAACGAAGGCAATACCATCTCCAACGCTATATACGCGTCCAACGTCAACTGAAGATGATTTAAATTCTGTATCTAAAATTTGATCTTTTAATTGTTTAATTAAATTTTCAGATATTTTACTCATTTCTACACCTCCAAGTTTTTAATATGATTTAGTTTTGATCTTAGACTTGTGTCATAGATGTCGCCGTTTACTTTAACAATATAGCCACCCAACAAAGATTCATCAACGAATGTTGTGATTCGATATGGTTCTGGATATTTTCCACTTATCATATTAATTAATTTGTCTTTTACATTTTCACTTACTTCTGTACTACTGTAAATTTTTACAACAGATAGTAAGTCATTTTCCATTAATAAACTTTCAAACTTTGTTGCGATGTTTCTAATATTTCTTAAGTTTCTTGATTTATATAAGATACTTAGGAAGTTTATAAACTCTTTTGAAAAACCTTCGCTAAGAATGTCTTTCACCTTATCAAAGTTATCATATGTCTTATTAAAGAAATCTTCTATTTCGCTATTTTCATCTAACATCATAATAAACTGATCTAACTCATCCATATAAGCTTGTGGACTAGTACTTAAAGAAGCCTCATATAAGGCGATTGCGTACATATTAGTGTCTATTGTCATGTTGATCAATTTCCTTTTGTAATGCTGTTAACATTTCATCTTCATTGAAATGTGTTTCTGCTAATACTTTTTCATTAATCACTGTCGCAACATCTAAAAGACTTGCATAAACTTCTTTATGCATTTGTTCACGCTCTAGGACTAATGCTTTTTCATTTTGTGCTCTTAAAGCCGCAATCTCAGCCTTACTTTCTTCTAGTAGGCGTTGGTGTTCTTTGTGAGCATCACTGATTAGTTTATCTTTTAATAAAGCAACTTCTTTATATGCGTTAGCATACTCTTCATCACTTTTTTCTTTCATTAAAATTGCTTCAGCTTTTAAGCTTTCTGCATCACTTAATTCATCAGCAACATAATTAGCTCTTTTATCTAAGTACGCTAATACTGGCTCGTGTAAAAAGTTTTTATATAAAAGATATATTACACCAGTCGATAAAAGTTGTATAAGCATTGTTAGGGCATTAGGAAATAGTTTTGATACAATATCAAAATCCATAAATATCCCCCTCTATTATCCGAAGAAAATTAAGATAAATGCGATTAGTAATCCGTAAATAGCAGCAGTCTCTGCAATACCTGCCCCTAAGATTAACATTGTTCTAATTTGGTTTTCTGCTTCAGGATTTTTTCCTACTGCTTCAACAGCTTTAGCTGCAGCATATCCCTGTCCTAATGTTGAAAAAATACCTGTCATAACTGCAAGTGCAGCTGCGATAGCTACTAAGCCATCTCCAATTGTTCTACCCATAAATAAATTCTCCTTCTATTCGGTAAACTCGACCGAAACTAATATTGATGTTAGCGTCATAAACAAGAATGCTTGTAAAAAGCCCGCGAACAAATCAAAATATAAATGTATGATCGGCGCAATAATTACACCAAATACGTTAATACCACCAATTACAGGCACAAAGCTACTTAGCCATGCTGTAAAGGCATATAACATACTCATGATTATTCCCCCCGATAAAACATTTCCAAACAAACGCATTGATAAACTGATTAAAGGGGCAACTGCTCCAAAGATGTTAGGAATAACAAATGGGAAGAATGGTTCAAAGAAACCTTTGATATATCCTTTAAGTCCATTTTGATTAATACTGACACCTTGTATCAATAACCAAGTTATTAATGCAAATACTAAAGTAACACTTAAACTGCTCGTAGGCGTTTCAAAACCTAGTAATCCGACTGTGTTAGCTAAAAGTAAATATATAAAGACAGATCCAAGATAAGCCGAGAATTTCGGTCCATGTTTTTTCCCCATATTAGTTACTATCATATTGTGAATTGTATCAACATATAATATTCCTAATTGAAGAAAACCTCGAGGGTTGTCTTTAACATCCAAACTCTTAACTTTCTTACTTAACAGCAAAATAATTGTAGAAATTATTAACGTTACTACAATAATAGAAACTTGTTCTGCTGCAAGTAAGTCGATAATTTTACTCATTATTTCTACCTCCAATGGCTGATCCCGTTATAAACGAGAATGCTCTTTCCGCAATAAAAGTTAAAGCAACACCGAACGGATTAAATAACTGTTGGAAAAAGAATGAAATAGCTAAGGCTACCGCCATAATTAATAAAACAGCAAAAAAGTGTGAAAACACGATTCTACTGCTTAAGTTATCACTATTCATTATTCGCTCTTCCATGTTATTACGAGAAAATTTAATTGCCTCTAGTGCTAATAGCGCTAGTAAAATACCCAGTGAAATAGAGTAATCGACAAACAAAAATGCGATTGCCACAATTACACCTAATATTTTAAAACTAAATTTCATAATAAACACTTCCTTCGGCCATATAAATA
>CAYTTS010000015.1:0-22490 GCA_964440875.1 uncultured Erysipelothrix sp.
TTTTCTTTTAATATTTCATTAATATCACCAATAAATGTATAATTAAACATTTCATTATTATAATCTAAGAGTTCATTATTAATTAATATTCTGTTTTCAACATGCATAACTGCGTACATATGAGCACTAATATGTAATGATGTTCCCATTACTAAGATGGTATCTGCTTCACTTAACATCTGTTGATATCTTTTATAGTCTTCATAATTGAAGTTATCACCATATAAGATTACTTTTGTATCTAATATAGCATTACAACAAGGACTTAAGTTATCCACAGTTATTTCTGTAATATCAAGATCTTTATTGCATTTACTACAAATAAACTTACTTCCACTTCCGTGAATTTCTACTATTTTTTCTTCAGGTAGTCCAATATCGTTATAAAGATTATCTATATTCTGAGTAATAACACCAACGAGTTTTCCTGCTTTATGTAGATCATAGGCAAATGTATGACCTAAATTTGCTTTAACATCTTTATTTACTATAAAGTTATCCACAATATAATTGATGGTGGACATAGGATCTTGATTATAATGATCTCTACTTAGTAGCGTAATAGGGTCTATATCCATTTTTACTGAGTATAATCCATCACTACTTCTAAAATCTTTTAAGCCGCTTGCCGTAGATACTCCTGCGCCACTCAATATAACTATTTTATTACTTTTATCTATTATCTCTTTCAGTTTCATATTTTCCTCTCTAAAAAAAGCATCTCAAAAAGAGATGCTACTTAATTAATTCTAGTATTTTATCTAAATCAATATTATCAGCAATGATATCTCCACCAACTTGATTCCAGTGTAAATGATCATCACTTTCAAACCTATCTGCTAAATAATCGCTTCTATCTTTATCTTCGACAATACTAGCAATATCAATAACCAAATCATATTCTTTTTGATTTATTATCCAATCATTTAAAGCAACTCGCATTTCTTCAGCTTCTTCTAAGACCGATACTTTATAGCCTGCAAAAGGCGTAATAGTACATATTGCAGCTTTAGCATTGTTTTCTCTAATCTTAGCTAGTAGATAACGATAGCCATCTAACATCTCTTCAAATGTTGGAAATTGATCACTCGTTACATTGCTACCGGGATGAATTAAATCATTAACACCAAGAGCAACGACAACAAGATCCGGCTTATTATATTCAAAGACATCATGATCAACTCGTTTTACTCCAGCAGGTCCAAAAGCTTCTTTGTATAAACCTTCACCATCTCTTAAGAGTCTATTTCCAGAGTGGCCAGCATTAGCGATACTAACATGTAGTGCACGCTCATTAAGCTTCTCTTGAAGTACCTGTGTGTAGTATGAGTGATTTGTAAGTGAATCACCAAACCAAGTAATTGATTTTTGATTTGATAAGACCTCAACTTGTTTAACTAAGATAACTAACTGTAGGTGTGGCTTACTTATTGCCTTTGTTTTTAAGCCTAGAAGCATATGTCGATTAAATATTCCATAATGTGAAGAACTACTTACTCTTGTGCTATTAAAGTCACTTGCACTATAAGCTTTTGAGAAATAAGCAAAGTTAGTTGTAACTACCATCGCTGTTGCAATATCAACCTTAACTTCAATCTCATCACTATAAAACTCACTAAAAGGGGCCATAGTAAAGCGTTTTTTACCCTTTACTAAGACAGAATAAGACTGACCATTAATCATAATACTCATATTTCTTACTCTTAATGGTTTTTTATTATAGGCATTTGTCAACAAAATTCTTATCTTATCACCACTGAAAAACGTTTTGAAGTTTAACTCTTGACGCGTTCCATGAAGATGCATATGCATTAAGCTATAGTCTTTTGTCTTGTAACTATATATTGGAGTATACTTCATTTTATTTCTCGATTAAATCTAATATCTCAAGTATACGATTTAGATCACTTGTATCAGTGAAAGAAATAGTTAATTTCTTATCAGTTAAGCTTACCTTTGTTGATAGCTTATTTTCAATACTTCTTTCTACTGCTTTTAGTTGTGGATCAACTTTCTTAATAACTTCCTCTTTACTACTACCTTCTCTATCTTCACGCATTAGTTTTTCAACTGCACGTACAGATAAGTTTTTATCAATAATTTCATTAGCATAATAAATTATTTCATCTTCACTATCTAAAGTAATTAGTGGTCTAACATGTCCCATTGATAATTGATTATCTCTAACCATATTTTGAACCTTGTTTGGTAAACGTAATAATCTTGTGATATTCGCAATATGCTCACGTGTTTTTCCAACACGTTCGGCTAATTGTACCTGAGTGTAGTTAAAGTGTTTAATCATTTCTGAGTAGGCATTCGCTTCCTCAATAACATTAAGGTCTTCACGTTGGATATTTTCTAAAAGACCAATTTCCATCATCATATCATCATCAAAATCAACGATAATAGCTGGAATTGTTTCTAAGCCAACTTTTCGTGATGCCATAACGCGACGCTCACCTGCGACAAGTTCATAACCTTTAATTGCTTCTCTTACTAAGATTGGCGTAAAGACACCAACTTGTTTTATCGATACAGCAAGTTCTTCAATTTTATCTTCATCAAAAACTTTACGAGGTTGATATGGGTTACTGTGAATATCGCTTAATAAAATATCGGCTTTTTTACCCGTGCTTTCGCTTTGAGCATTTTGTTGTATTTCTTCTAGAGCTTCTTCGATTCCCTCACCAAAGATGGCACCTAATCCACGACCTAACTTCTTTTCACTCATAATTATCCTCCTATTTATTATCTTTAATTAATTCTTTAGCTAAGGCAGCATATGCTTTAGCACCTGGCGATTTAATATCATATTCAAATATCGTTTGACCACGTGATGGTGCTTCCGATAACTTAATACTTCTTGGAATATGCGTTTTGTACGTACTCTCTTTAAAGTATTTTCTAACTTCTTGCTGAACCTCTAGACTTAAATTTGTTCTAGCATCAAACATCGTTAGCAGTACTCCTTCAATAACTAATTGTCGGTTAAATAAACGTTGAATTAATCTAATCGTAGAAAGTAGTTGTGTTAATCCCTCTAATGCATAATATTCGCATTGAACTGGTATCAATACTGAATCTGCCGCAGTAAATGCATTAGTGTTTAATAATCCTAATGATGGGGGGCAGTCGATAAAAATATAATCAAAGTCATCTTTAATTAATGCTAATTTATCTTTTAATAAAGTTTCTCTTCCAACTTTATACTCTGCCATTTCAAGATCAGCACCAGCTAAATCAATTGTAGCCGGGATTATTGATAGCGGAGGTATGGATAATGTTTTAATTATCTCTTTTGGGTGAACTTCAGCAAACAGTAAGTCGTATGAAGATTTATTAACACCAATATTATATGCACCTACACCTTGAGTTGCATTTGCCTGTGGATCAAAATCTACAATTAATACTTTTTTATTTAAATAAGCTAAGGCAGCTGCTAAGTTAACTGTTGTTGTCGTTTTACCAACTCCGCCTTTTTGATTTGCGATTGCGATAATTTTTCCCATAACTTACCCCTTTCTATTTTTTAATTCTTATTGTCATCACTATTTCATCATCAGTCTCACTTTGATCTAGATTACTTTCTAATCCAAACTTATTAATCATTGTTACAGCTTGTTTAATAGTATTAACAGCTAAAATATGATTTTGTGAGTATCCTTTTGATTTTGGTTTTTTTACATCCTTATTAACCATCTTACTAACAACTTTTTCAGTATCATTTACCGTTAGTTTTTTATCAATAATATCTTCTAATACTTTTTCTTGTTCATCTTCATTTAATTTTAATAATCCACGGGCATGACGTTCCGTAATTTTTCTTGTAATAACTGCCGCTTGTACTTCTTCACTTAAATTAAGTAATCTTAATTTATTAGCTATTGTTGATTGTGATTTTCCAACACGTTTCCCAAGTTCTGTTTGAGTAATTCCAAACTTCTCTTTTAATAGTACGTAAGCCTTAGCTTCCTCAACTGCTGTTAAGTCTTCACGTTGAATGTTTTCAACTAATGCCATCTCACTTAACTCTTGTGGATTAACATCACGAATAATAGCTTCTATTTCAGTTAAGCCCGCTAAGATGCTAGCTCTATATCTTCTCTCACCTGCGATTATTTCATAATTATTATCAACTTTAGATACAATAATAGGCTGAATTAGTCCATTATTTCTAATTGATGTAGCAAGTTCCACAATCTTATCATCATCAAAAGATAGTCTTGGTTGATATCTATTTGGTTTTATCAAATCAATTGAAATTTTAATAATATTCTGCATTTTTCTCCCTTACAAAGGTCTCTTCTTTATTTGACCATAATTTCTTGGATATTTACTCTTAGTTTTCTTATCTTTTTTAATCAATATAATCGCTCTATCAGCATCTTCTAAATTAGTTGTAAATACTTCAGAAACACTTGAACCAAGCTCTTTTAAAGCATTGCTACTAGCCTTTAATTCCTCTTCATACTTACTACCTTTAAGAGCGATAAAGTAACCATTTACCTTAGTAAATGGTATACATAACTCTAATAATATTTGCATATTTGCAACAGCACGAGCACTGACAAAGTCAAATTTAACATCACTTTTCTTAATATAGTCCTCAGCACGTTCTTCTATTATATTAACATTTATCCCCAAATCTTGACACAGTACATTTAAAAACTTTACTCTTTTATTGTTTGGCTCCAAAATACTAACTTCTAATTCTGGATAAAGTATTTTTAATGGAATACTAGGAAAACCAGCTCCAGCACCAACATCAAGTAGTGATCCTTTTAAGTCTATAAACAAAGCTGGGATAATTGAATCATAAAAATGTTTAACATAGATCTCTTCTGTTTCAATAATAGCAGTTAAATTCATAACTTTATTATATTCTTGAAGCAGTTTTCGATATGTTTCAAACTGTTCTATTTGCTTATCATTTAATTCAATATCATGTTTTTTTAACTTATCAATTAATATTTGTGCTTCCATTAAAACACTCCTTTTATATATTTTTTACTACTTATTAGCATCCTTCATATAGAACGATAATATAGTAATATCTGATGGGTTAACCCCTGAAATACGACTTGCCTGTCCTAAAGTTTCTGGTTTAATTAAAGCAAGTTTTTCTCTACCTTCTTGAGATAAATGTTCAATTTTATCATAGTCTAAAGTAACAGGAATCTTAACTAACTCCATCTTACTTAAACGCTCAGCTTCACGCTTAGCTTTTCTAATATAACCTTCATATTTAATCTCAATTTCATTGTATTTAGCTAATTCTAAGTCCATATCAAAATCTAAGTAGTCTTTAATTACTTCCGGTGTGATATTTGGTCTTTTTAATAGTTCTTTAGCACTTAAACGGTCATTTAAATCATTAAAACCAAGTTCTTTTAAACGTTCATTAATACTATCACTTGCCGTAAATGTATTACGTTCTAAATCTTCGTCTAATTGTTTCATTCTTGCTACTTTATCAGTGAAATGTGCATACTGATCTTCTTTAACTGTACCAATTCTATATCCATGTTCAGTTAAGCGCATATCAGCATTATCATGACGAAGTAGTAAACGATACTCTGATCTTGATGTTAATAAACGATATGGCTCTTTAGTACCTTTAGTAACTAAGTCATCAATCATAACACCAATATAAGCTTCATCACGTCTTAAAATGAATGGTTCTCTTCCTTGAAATTTCAGACCAGCATTAATACCAGCCATAATACCTTGACCAGCTGCCTCTTCATAACCTGAAGTACCATTAATTTGACCAGCAAAGAATAAGTTTTCAATATCCATAGATTCTAATGTTTTCTTAAGTTGAATTGGATTAATTGCGTCATACTCGATTGCATAACCGTATGCCGTAATTTCTGCATCTTCAAGTCCAACAACACTCTTAATCATTTCATCTTGAACTTCAGCTGGAAGTGATGTAGATAAACCTTGAACATATACCGTATCCATTTCCAGTGATTCTGGCTCAATAAATAATTGGTGACGTTCTTTATCAGCAAATCTAACAATTTTATCTTCAATAGAAGGACAGTATCTTGCGCCTGCACCTTCGACAACTCCACCATACATAGCAGACTTGTCTAAATTAGCCTCAATAACTTCATGTGTTTTCGCATTTGTGTAAGTTAGGTAGCATGGTAACTGTTCTAAAGTAATATCATCTTTAGTACTCTTCCATGAGAAGAAGTTATATTCCTCATCCCCTGGTTGAATCTCAACTCGATCATAGTGAACACTGTCTACTTTAATACGAGCTACAGTTCCAGTTTTAAGACGTATTAAATCTAATTTACGATCAGCAAGTGATTTTGAAATTCCATCTGTAGTCTTTTGATTATCAGCTGCAATATCAGTTACCTCGTGACCAATCATTATTTTAGATGCTAAAAAAGTTCCCGCAGTTATAACAACCATTTTCGATCTAATTTCACGGCCATCAGCCATAATTACACCATTTGCGGTATTTCCTTCAATAATAATTGATTCAACTTGATCTTCAATTAATTCAATATTTTTATTTTCTAAAACTAAGTCTTTAACCATTCTTACATACTTAACTTTATCAATTTGATTTCTTAGGGCACGAACACCAGGTCCTTTTGCCATGTTTAACATCTTAATTTGTAAAGCATTTAGATCTGCCAATCGACCCATAACTCCACCTAAGGCATCAACTTCTCTAACAACAATTCCTTTTGCCGGTCCACCAATTGATGGATTACACGGTAGTGTTGCCATTAAATCACTATTTAAGGTAATTAAAGTTACCTTTATATCCATATTTGCTAAAGCGAAGGCTGCCTCTATACCAGCATGACCTGCTCCAACAACTATAATATCTTTCATAAAATCACTCTCCTGAATATGCTTTCCAAAAGTATAAAGAAGCAATAGTTCCATATGGTGATAATCTCTCTTTTATCAGATTAAAATCATCTTTAGATAATTCTTCTAAACCATATACTTCGCAAATTCCTTTACGAATACCTAAGTCACCATATGCCAGAACATCAGGCCTTTTTAAACCATGTATTAACAACATTTCGGCACTCCAAAGTCCAATACCTGGGTATGCAATCAAAATATTAATAATTTCTTCATCACTTTTATCATATAAATCTTGATAATCTAGTATACCATATTTCATATCAGATGCTATCTTAGATACATAGCTATATTTTCGCTCTGATATCCCACAGGCAAGTACTTCATTTTTATCTGCATTTAAAAAATTATCTTCATTAACAATAGTTAATAAATCGTCTAAACGCGAATATATTGTACTTGCAGCTTTCGTTGAAATTAGCTGACCGATCAATGTTTTCACGACCTCAATAAAGAATGTTTCAGAAGTATAGCGTAGTGGTATATCAACGCTATCAATATACTTAGCTAGTACTTCATCCTTACTCTTTAATGCATTTAAATCAGTCTCACTAATTACAATTTTACTCAATACTAGATCCTGCTGGAAGACTAGAAGTTAATAACTCCATCTTCTTTTTATTTTTACTTACTAAAACCATACCTTCTGATAGTTCACCACGAAGTTTTATTGGTTTAAGATTTCTTACTACTATTACATTTTTATTTACTAAATCTTCTGGTTTACACCAAGTTGCGATACCACTTACTACTTGAATTACACCAGTACCAACATCAATTTGAGAAATTAATAGTCTATCAGCATCTGGATGTACCTTAGATTCCAAAACTGTACCGACAACCATATCGATATTAGTAAAGTCTTCAAATTCGATTAACTCTTTCTCTGTAATTACGACTTCTTCCTCTTCCGCTACTAATTCTTCCATTTTCTTTTTAGCATCAATTCTCGCAAAGATAATTTCTGGTTTGCTAACTACATTATAAACTTCTTCCGAATTTTCTTTTCTAATATTTTCATAGTCTAAATCACAAGCATTAATTGCCTCTAAATACTTAGTAGCACTGTCTGGAATAATTGGTAGTAATAAGATTGTTGCTTTTTTAATAACTTCAAGTAAATTATATAGAACATCATTTAGACGATCTTTTTGATCCTCATCCTTAGCTAAGCTCCAAGGTGTAGTATCATCAATGTACTTATTAGCTTTTCTTAATAATTCAATTACGACTGAGATTGCCTCTGAAACGTGGTAAGCATCAAACTTAGCTTCATATTTATCAATCGTTGTATTTGTAGCATCTCTTAATTCTTGGTCTAATTCTAATACCTCTTTAGCAACTGTAATATGTCCATCTAAATATTGATTAGCCATTGAAATAGTTCTATTAACTAAGTTTCCATAAATATTAGCTAGATTTGTATTTGTATGTTCAATTAATAAATCATAAGTAATAATTCCATCATGAGCAAATGGCATTTCTTTTAAGACGAAGAATCTCACTTGATCAACACCAAAGTGTTGTGCTAGCTCATCTGGATATATTGAATTACCTTTTGATTTACTCATCTTTTCCCCATCCATTAATAACCATGGGTGACCATAAATTTGCTTAGTTTGTTCAACACCTAATGCCATTAATAAGATTGGCCAATAAATAGTATGGAACCTAACAATATCTTTTCCAATAACAATTAAATCCGCAGGCCAGTATTTCTTAAATTGTTCACTGCTTTCTCCATTTACTGAGTAACCTAGATTCGTAATATAGTTACTTAAAGCATCTATCCAAACATAGATTACATGATCTTTATCAAATGGAACATCAATTCCCCAGTCAAAAGTCGATCTACTTACAGATAAATCTAATAAACCAGGTTTAATAAAGTTATTTAACATTTCATTTTTACGAGATTCCGGGATTATAAAATGTGGAAACTCTTCATAGTATTTTTCTAGTCTTTCTTGGTAATTTGAAAGTTTGAAGAAATATGTTTCTTCTTTTGTTTTCTCAACAGTTGCTCCACAGTCAGGACACTTTCCATCTTCTAGTTGTGAGTCCGTGTAAAATGATTCATCTGAAACACAGTACCAACCTTCATACTTATCTTTATAAATATCTCCTTGCTCATAAAGTTTAGTAAAGATATCTTGAACAATTCGTTTATGATCAACATTACTAGTTCTAACAAATTGATCATAACTAATATTAAACAATTTATAAATATCTTTAATTTGATTAGCATGTATATCTACAAATTCTTGAGGAGCAATATTTTGTTCTTTGGCATTCTCTTCAATCTTTTGACCATGTTCATCAGTTCCTGTTTGAAAGAGTACATCAAAACCTCTCATACGCTTATATCTAACTATTGCGTCAGATAAAATCGTTTCATAAACATTACCTATATGAGGTTTCCCCGATGTGTACGCGATCGCAGTCGCTAAATAAAATTTTTCTTTTGCCATTTTAATTCTCCTATTCATACTTTTTCATATTTTTATGCACTATAATCATACTACAAAAGCCTACTTTGTTAAAGGTTCTAACTTGTAAAAGGTCAGCCTAGCTGACCTTTTGTTCATGATAGATTTTATATAGTTCATTACGTCTAACTTTAGTAAGTTTCGCAACATCTTTTATTGCTTCACTACGGCTTTTACCAGCCGAGATTTCTAAATTAACCATACTAATTAAATCATTATCTAAAAATACTTCATCAGGTATATTGTTACCCTCAATAACGACTACTAATTCACCTTTTAAATCAGGTAACTCTTCTATTAACACACTTAAGTTTCCACGTATATACTCTTCATAACGTTTCGTTATTTCCCGGGCAATAACAACATATCTATCTCCAAAGACAGAATAAATTTGTTTTAGCGTCGCCTTAATGCGGTGGGGTGCTTCATAGAATATTAACGTATCTTTACGTCCTTCTAATTCTTCAAGTTTAGCTTTGATTTCAGAATTCTTTAAAGGAAGAAAACCAATAAATGAGAAAGCATCTGTCGGTAGTCCTGAAGCGACAAGCGCTGCCAGTACTGCATTTGACCCTGATATTGGCACAACGTTAAAATCATGGAATATTGCCTTACTAACAACGGAGTGTCCAGGATCTGAAATAAGTGGATAACCTGCGTCACTAACTAAAGCGACATCATTTCCCTCTTTTAATAAATTAATTATTCCATCACTACTCTTGCTCTCATTATGTTTATGATGAACAATCATCTTTGTATCTATATTAAAGTGGTGTAATAACTTACCTGTAACTCTCGTATCTTCTGCCGCAATTATATCTACGTCTTTTAAAACATCAATTGCTCTAGGGCTCATTTCACCTAAGTTTCCAATTGGTGTTGCTACTATGTATAAAGTGTTTTTATCATTATTAAAACTTTGTGATCTTTTCATAACATCATTCCGATCTTTTATTCTTTTTACTCAAGTAATCATAAAAGGCTTCATTAAAGTTAACAAAAATAGTCTCATCTCTATTAACTAACTTAGCTTCTTGAGCAATATAGTTCATACCATTAACATGATATGGAACTCCCTTATAAATGACCTTAGCATTCATTTGTGGCCATTTCTTCTTCTCTTCACTATAATCATCATTCTCATGTTTTAGACAACACATAAACTTACCACATAAGCCTGATAACTTAGATATATTTAATGCCAAGTTTTGATTCTTAGCCATATTGATTGAAACCATATCAAAGTCATCCATAAACCTGGAACAACAAGTTTCCATTCCACATGTCGCAAGTCCACTAATCATCTTAGCTTTATCACGTTCACCAATTTGTTTAAGTTCAATTCTAACTCTTAAATCACTATTTAATAAACGTAATAATTCTCTAAAGTCAACACGCTCTTCAGCGACATATACAATTAAGACTTTTCTTAAATCTAAAGAATACTTAGCACTTAAAGGTCGCATTTTTAATTTTAAAACATCAATATGATTACTAATACAATCTAAGGCTTCTTTGGCAAGCTCAATACCACGCTCATAGTTAGATATATCTTTACTATTTGCTTTTCGAACTAAACCCTTCAATTTAAACTGACCAGGCAGCTCAGAAATAGGCTTTTTATTTGAAACTAATTCAACTAACTCTAAACCGAATTCTGTATCTGCGACTGCGTAATCACCATAAGATATATCTAAGTCATTAACTCCAAAATAGTATGATTTAGCATAATCTTTAAAATTTACTGTAACAAAGCTTTCGAAATTACTGTTCACGATAACACCTCCAAAAACTGATAGAACATTTGATCCATTAATAAGGCAAGATTAATATGATTTGCTACCTTATTTTTAATTTCTAAGACTACTTCAAGTAGGGCTAGATAATTAATATTATTCCTATATACTTCAATTCTATTATTATAATACTCATCAACATCGACATTAGTTAATATATCATTAAAGAAAACGACTAGTGCATCGAGAAACATTCTACTAACTTCATTAACTAAAGTCTTATTAGAATTTTTAATTAAGTAAGTTTGAATATATACTAATGATTTATGAGGATTTCTTATAAATTGATTTAAATATTCTTCAAAGACATCTTTAAATAATAAATAAGCCTCACTATCCATAAAACTATCACAATCATAATATTTACTAACTATTCTACTATAGTAATAAGCATCCCTTGCAGATATCCCCTTAGCCAATGCTAAATTATAATTATCCATATAAGATAGTTCATTGAAACTTAAGTCAGTACAACGAGACTTAATTGTTGGCAATATAGAATCTAAATCATCACTAATTAATATTCCTAGTACATTGTCACTTGGTTCCTCTAAAAACTTCAATAGCGAGTTGGCTGCACTTGCAGTCATATTATCCGCAGCTTTAATAATAAATATTTTAGCTGAAGCTTCCTCAAAGGCTGTCATTGAAAATCTTTGTTGAAGATCAATAACTTCATCTTTTTTTATCAGATGATCACTACCATCTAATATGATATAGTCTGGGTATGTATTATTAATTATTCTTAAACAACTATTGCAAGTACCACAAGCAATCTCACTCTCACTCTGGCAAACTAAATTTTGAGCTAATAGTTCTGCCATTTCAAATTGCAGTGAGTTAGCAACGCCACTAAATAGATAGGCATGAGCTAACTTATTTTGCTTCAATGAGTTATTTATTATATTATAAACAACATTTTGCTTTTCTTTTAATAAGGTTAGATTATTCACCTTAAAGCTCCTGAATAATTATTGCTACTGCTTCATCAACAATATCTTCAATTGATTTCTCAGCATCAACAACACGCATACGATCTTTAAAACGATTTAATACTAATTGATAACCCTCATATACCTTATTATGAAAGTCAACACTTTCTAAATCTAAACGATCCTTATAATTTCTACCCTTAATTCTATTTAAGCCTTCTTCAGCAGATATATCTAAAAAGACTGTAATATCTGGAAGTAAACCTTCAATTGCGAATTCATTAATACGCATAACCTCGTCAATTCCAATGTTTCTAGCATAACCTTGGTATGCTAAAGAACTATCCACAAAACGATCACATATTACAATGATATTATCGTTTAAAGCTGGGATAATTTTTTCTACTAAATGTTGTCTTCGACTTGCCGCATATAAAAGAGCTTCCGTTCGAATATCCATATTGGTATTTTTAGTATCTAATATTATATCTCTTATTTCTTCTGAGATTCCAATTCCGCCTGGCTCTCTTGTATATAATGTCGAGTAACCTAAGTCACTTAATTTTTTTTCTACAAGGCTCGAGATAGTTGTTTTTCCACTTCCATCTGGTCCTTCAAACGTTACAAACAAAGCTTTTTGTTGCATATAATCACCTTATGTAATTATACCACGAGAAATGATATTTTTCACTACAAGATAAATAGGCTTATTATTAAGTAAATAAGCGATTAGCGGCTTTCTATTGATCTTCTTCTACAGCATATTCACTTTGATTTATAAGTATTTAATATCTTTATTTGTGAAATCTAGGCAATCATTTAAGGAACTAGTTATTTTTATAACTTGTTGTAATAACCTGATAAATTTCATTTACATGCTATACTTATAATGCAAATAAGGAGAGATAAAATGAAAAAAAGTAATAATAAAGCAATATTCGTTAGTATATTTGTTATAACATTCTTATTAACATCATTTTTCTTAGTTTCTAAGATTAACAAGCCAAATGTTGAACTTGGTGATAAAAATATTAAGATTGTTATTGTAGATAATACTGAGGAAGTAATATATGATGAGACGGTGAACACAGATGCTGAATTATTAGGTGATTTACTTGATCAAATTAATGAAAGTAAAGAAACATTCACTTTAGAAGGTGACAAAGATAGTGAGTTTGGACGATATGTTTCAAACATTGTTGATACAGACTTAGAAAGTAATGAATTTTGGGTATATGAATCAGAAAACAACGAAGTTTGTTTAGCTGAAACTATGTGTCCTGGAGTTGATGCATTAGCTATCAAGAATAATGATGAATTCAAATTTTTTGTACTAAAACCATAGTATGAAAAATCGAATAGTTCTAATAGCATTCTTTAGCGCATTATTGATAATTTCTAAAGAAATGCTAAGTATGATACCAAACGTAGAAATAGTCACTTTACTTTTTCTCGTTTACACATATTGTTTAGACTTAAAAACAACATTATATATTTCACTTATCTTTACAATCACTCAATCTTTAATATATCCACCACACTTATGGATAATCACATATTTAATAATATGGCCATTACTTGTACTTGGGGCAAATATATTAAAGAAAAGAAATGTGTCGACAATCACACTAGCCTTATATGCAGCAATCTTTGGTTTAAGTTTTGGTTTCATTGATAGTCTTGTAAATTCAATAATATTTGGGCCTAATATAATAATTCCAATGTGGATTAGAGGATTACCTTTTGATATTATTCACAGTATCTCAAACTATTTAACCGTTATCTTACTATTTAAACCAATTAAGAATAATTTAAACAAAATAATTAACCAGAAAGGAAGTTAATATGTATAACAAAAGCACAATTTTAAACCTAAATGAAGATTTAGCAAAATACTACCCACATTTAACATTAGTTGAAGATGACTTCAAACTTACTTATGAAGGAGTAAACCGACTTGTAATGTTAGATCGCTATGCCCAAAAAGATTTAGGTCTTCAATCATTAAGAGTAGACGATATTGTTTTAACAGTAATTAAAGATGACCCAAAATACCCAGCAAGAGGTGTTGGACGCGTTGTTGAATATAATAAAGATGAAGAGTCTGTAACAATATTAATTGATCAAGAGTTTAGAGCAACTCTAGAAGATCCAACTGAAGCAAGTACTGGTATCGTTGTTAGACATATTAAAGATATAGATAAACCACTTGAGTTATACTTTGAACAAATAGCTACTCGAGTTGGAACATCACTTGCTCAAGTAGAAGAAACTGAAGAATTAAGAAATAAATATGCAGAAGCATTCACTAATGAAATAAAACAATTAAATACAATACCAGCAGGACGTGTTCTATATGGGGCGGGAAGTTTAAGTGATGTAACTTACTTTAACTGTTTCGTTATGCCATTTGTAACAGATAGCCGCGGAGGAATTGCTGATCACAGAAAAGAAGTAATGGAGATTATGAGTCGTGGTGGCGGAGTTGGAACTAACGGATCAACACTAAGACCAAAATCATCACCTGCTAAAGGTGTTGGTGGAAAATCTTCAGGAGCTGTTTCTTGGTTAAATGATATCGCAAACTTAACACACTTAGTTGAACAAGGTGGATCACGTCGTGGTGCTCAAATGATTATGATGGCCGACTGGCATCCTGATGTTATTGAATTTATTATTTCAAAAATGCAAAATCCAAAAGTATTAAAATGGTTATCAGAAAACTCAGCTGATGAAGAAATAAGAGAAAAAGCTAAGAGTAAACTTAAATTTACACCAATATCAGCAGCAGAAGTTGAAATATACGAAGCTATCGTTAATAACGACACTATGGCAGAAGATATCAAAGATGTTGCTAAAGGTAAACTATTAGATGGCGGTACTCTAGAAGTAAATGATCCTGAATTCTTATCAGGAGCAAATATTTCGGTAACATTAACGAAAGAATTTATGGAAGCTGTTGAAAATGATACAGAATTCCAATTAAGATATCCAGATTTAGAAAACTATACACAAGAACAAAAAGACTTCTATGACGAACAATGGCATGAAGTTGGAGACGTTAGAGAATGGGAACAAATGGGCTACCCACTTAAAGTTCACCGTACTATTAGAGCACGCGACTTATGGGATTTAATTAGCTTCTGTGCAACATACTCAGCAGAACCTGGAATCTTCTTTATAGATAATGCTAATGAAATGACAAATGCTACTTCATACGGACAAAAAGTTGTTGCAACTAACCCATGTGGAGAACAACCACTAGCACCATATAGTGTTTGTAACTTAGCTGCATTAAACTTAGCAAACTTTGTAAATAAAGAAACACATGAAGTTTTATATGATAAATTAGCTAAATCAGTAGCGACACAAGTTCGACTACAAGATAACGTTATTGACAGTACACCTTACTTCCTAGAAGCAAACAAAAAACAAGCTTTAGGAGAAAGAAGAGTTGGACTAGGCGTTATGGGATTACATGACTTATTAATATGGGCAAATGTTAGATACGGAAGTAAAGAGTCACTAGATATTATCAATGAAGTATTTAAAACAATCGCTGAATCAGCATACTCAGCATCAGTTGAGATTGCTAAAGAAAAAGGATCATTCCCATTCTTAGAAGATAACGCTAAGTTCATTGAAACTGGCTATACACAACACTTAAGTGAAGGCTTAAGAAATGATATTTTAAAATATGGAATTAGAAACTCACACTTATTAACAATTGCTCCAACTGGATCAACAGGGACAATGGTAGGAGTATCAACAGGTTTAGAACCTTACTTCTCATTCTCATACTTTAGATCAGGTAGATTAGGTAAATTCATTGAGGTTAACGCTAAGATTGTTGACGAGTGGTTAGAATTAAACCCAAGTTATACTAAAGAGACATTACCAGACTTCTTCGTAAGTGCAATGGAATTATCACCTGAAGAACATGCTGATGTTCAAACAACTATTCAATACTGGATTGACTCATCAATCTCAAAAACAGTAAATGCACCTCGTGGATTCTCTGTTAAAGATGTTCAATCAATCTATGAAAGACTATACAAAAACGGAGCTAAGGGTGGAACTGTATACGTTGATGGATCACGTGATTCACAAGTATTAAGTTTAACTAACGAAGAGAATGACTGGGACCAATTAGACTTAGTTAAAGACTTCGGAGCTGCTGTAGCTGAGAAGCAAGAAGAGAGTAAACAAACTGACTTAAGAGCAGATCGCTTAGATCGTGAAATTGGAGTCGAAGTTGGAAACATCTGTCCAATTTGTTTAGAAGGACAAGTTGAAGACTTAGGTGGATGTAATACTTGTACAAACTGTAACGCACAATTAAAATGTGATATTTAATAAATCGCCAGTCTAACTGGCTTTTTATTTTCCCATAGTAAAAGGTGAGCAATAGCCCACCTTTTTTTCTTTGTTTATTATGCTTCACATGTTGAACATAATTTATCTTTACTAAACTGTTGTGCAGCGTTAGTTGAGTGTTGGTAGTAAAGTGATTTAACTTTATTTTCCCAAGCAAAGATATATAGTTCGTTAATTTCTTTTGCAGACATTGTTGGATTAATCATTAAGTTTAATGATTGTGATTGATCTAAGAATTGTTGTCTAGTTGATGCTTGATCTAATATAACATATTGATCAATTTCACTAAATGTTTTGAACACTTCTTTTTCATGGTCACTTAAGAAATCTAAGTGCTGGACTGATCCATCATGATCTCTAATATCGTTCCAAATATCTCTAGTATTTTTACCTTTTTCTTCAAGAATTTCCTCTAAGAATGGATTTCTTAATGTAACTTTTGTTTTCGCAACATCTTTCACATAGTTGTTTGACCAGATTGGTTCAATACTTTGTGATACTTGTCCTAAAATAAATGATGATGAAGTAGTAGGTGCAATAGCAGTTAATGTAGTATTTCTTCTACCATATCCTTTTAATACTTCTGGCTCACCGTATAGTGTTGCTAATTCTTTTGAAGCTTCAAGAGCTCTATTTTGAATAGTTCTAAAGATTTCCGCGTTTAGTTTTGTTGCTTCCATACTCTCAAATGAAATCATTTTTGATTGTAAGTATGAGTGCCATCCTAAAGCACCTAAACCAAGTGCTCTATTATCAACGGCAAATTTATATGCACGTTTCATAAAGTAGAATGCTTGTTTATCTTCCTCTAATTCAGAATCTCTAATTGTTTCTAATTTAGTAATAAAGTCGCTCATAACTGCGTCTAAGAAGAATACCATTGTTTCAACTGCGTCAGTATCTTTCCATTTATCATAGTGTAGAATATTCATCGATGATAAGTTACATACAAATGACCATTCTTCATTATTTGGAAGTGCAATTTCTGAACATAGGTTACTATGATTAATCGTTAACCCTTTATCTTTATATACATCAACTGTATTATCGTTTACTGTATCTTTGAAGAAGATATAAGGATATCCTATCTCAACTCTTCTTTGGATAACTTTAGCCCATAGCGCACGTTTCTCGCTGTCTCCACCAATCATTTCACTCATCCATTTATCAGTAACAGTAACACCATGAGTTAATTCTTGGATCATGTCACCTTCAGTACCGATTTTTAGGAATTCTTCAATATCCGGGTGTTCAATAGGTAAGTATGGAGCGAATCTTCCACGTCTTGTTGATCCTTGAGAAACAACATCAATAATTGTTTCAAATAATTTCATGAAGTGTACTGAACCTGATGAAACACCATTATCAGTAATCGATGCTCCACGTGGACGTAAGTCTCCAAAGTAACCTGAAGTCCCTCCGCCAAATTTACTCATCATACCAACTTCTGATTGAGTGTATAAAATTCCACCCATATAGTCTGGTAAATGAGATCCAAAGCATGATATCGGAAGTCCTTTATCAATTCCAAAGTTTGACCAAATTGGAGAAGATAAAGAATAATATCCTTCACTCATATAACCATAAAACTTATCTGAAAATCCTTCGATACCTAAGATCTCTTCTGCTTTATCAGCAATAAATCTTACACGACCTTCAGCCGTTACTCCTTCTGTTAAGTAACCTCTTGATAAAAATAATCTACTATGTTCGTTTAACCATTTCATTTTCTATATCCTCCTAAAATAAGTCATCCCCTGTAATACTTTGTGTTCTCTTGCTGTAATTAATTGATCGTTTAACGAAGAAGTCAACATGCTTTGTAGCAACTACTTCATCATCAAACCAGTCAGTTTGCTCAACTAAGCTATCATCTACATCGAAGATTCTTTCATAGCCTGTATCTTCTAATGAGTTATTTAATCTATTTTTTACGAATTCTTTAACAATTTCTTTTGGTAAGAAATCTAAGTCTCCATCTTCATAGATCCAATCAATTACTAACTCTTCTGATCGCATAGCTTCTCTAGCAGCTTCATAAACTTTCGCTTCTAAATCTTCATCAAACCACTCTGGATGCTCATCACGAATAATATTAATTAATTCAATTCCAAATAAACCATGGATTTGTTCTTCTTTAGATGTTGCTTCAATCGCATTTGACATACCTTTAAAAATATTTTTATGTTTATTAAATGACATGATAATTAAAAATTGAGAGAAAAGTGACACGTGTTCAATAAATAATGAGAATAATAATAGTGACAATGTGTAGTCTCTATCATCTTCTGTACGAGCAAAGATTGCTGCTTTATTTAAGTAGTTAACTCTGTCAATTAATGCTGGAATATCTTTAATTCTTTCAAACTCACTATTTAAACCTAAAATCTCAAGTAAGTGTGCATAAGCATCTTGGTGTCTTACTTCACTTTCTGCAAAAGTAAATCCAACTGATCCAACCTCTGGCTTAGGAATTCTATTATATAAGTCTCCCCAGAATGTCTTAACTGCAACTTCAACTTGGGCAATTGCTAACATCGCGTTTTTGATAGCATTTCTTTCACTATCGTTAACATTTATCTTATAGTCTTGAATATCACTTGTATAGTTAAACTCAGTATGTAACCAGTATGAGTGTTGAATAGCTTCTTTATACTCAGCTAATTGTGGATACTCATAAGGTTTTAAGTTCATTCTAAATTTAAAGATATCCGGTTTTCTAGCTTGACTTCTTCTATCTCTATATAAGATATAAGCCTTTGCCGTTTGTTTATATTCAGAGCTTAATAATACTAATTCAACGATGTCTTGAACATTTTCAACTGTTAATACATCATCATTAGCCTCACTAATTCTCTTAATTACTTCATTTGTTAATGATTTAGCTTCATTTAGATCAAACTCATTTGTTTGAACTCCAGCTTTATGGATT
The DNA here is from genome assembly GCA_964440875.1 of uncultured Erysipelothrix sp. GTDB lineage: Bacteria > Bacillota_I > Bacilli_A > Erysipelotrichales > Erysipelotrichaceae > JAAZDN01. Next base: position 19,433 of record CAYTTS010000015.1, read on the forward strand.
GCATTAGTTATTTTATTTGGCGCAAATTCAGTAACAGCACCATCTCTTTTAACTATTGTTTTTAATAAATTATTCCCCATTTAATCTCCCTCTCTTTTTACACTAATTACATATTATATAAGTGAGGTCAGATAATCAAATATAAAACCTTGAATAAATAAGTTCACTAATTCACTAATAGGTTATAATATGTTTAGGTGATACTATGACATACATAAATGAATACTGGGATTCAATATTTAAAAGTAATATAGTCTTTAATAATAAAGTTTTATCAATAAGTATTAATAATGGATTGAAGTTAATGATATTAAGTCAAAAAAATAAAACCTACGTTACTATTAAAGAGAATATTTATAATAGATTAGACTTAAGCTGTGATATTAAGACTGAATATTTTTATAGTCAATTAAATGATCTAGATATTCAACTATATAGCGCTGATAATTTGTTTTATTTAAGTGATAAAGCAGCCGATAAAATAAGTTCTAAAGACTATATTAATACCAGACTTTTAAATATTGATGATGTAAAATTATTAAATGATTTTGAAAGCAAAATTAATTACAAAGAATTAGATGAAGCTTATGTTAAACTTGATCACTATCTAGCACTTGGATATATTGTTAATAATTAATTATTAGCAGCAGCATCAGTCTATATCTATAGAGATAGTAAGATAATGGATATCGGTATCGTTAGTGACCCCAATTATCGCGGTAAGGGTATCGCTAAAGCAACAGTACAAGCCTTAAGCAAAGAAGTAATAATCTCGTAAGTATTTCATCCAATATCGCTGTAGTGACGCTAATATGGCTTCTTATTATTTAGCATTATCTTGTGGTTTTGAATTATATGGAAAATTAGAAGTAATAAAATCAAAATAAAAAAAGAATGAGCTAATATTAGTTCATTCTTCCTATAATGTTTTTATTAATTATCTTGACGATTTAAATAGTCATAAGCTCCAAGAGCTGCTGTTGCGCCTGATCCCATTGAGATAATGATTTGTTTAAATGCACTATCTGAACAGTCTCCTGCTGCGAAGATACCAGGAACACTAGTTTCTCCAACATGGTTAACAACAATTTCACCCATACGTGTTTTCTCAAGTAAATCACCTAAGAATTCCGTATTTGGAACTAAACCAATTTGAACAAAAACGCCATCTAAATCTAATTTGTGAGATTCATTTGTTGCTCTATCAGTATATGACATAGCTGTAACTGATGTATCTCCATAAATTTCTGATGTAGCAGCATTTTTAACTACTTCCACATTACTTAATTTAGCTAAAGTATCTTGTAGAACTTCATCTGCTTTTAACTCTTCAGCAAACTCAACTACAGTAACTTTATTAGCAATATTAGCTAAGTCAATTGCCGCTTCAATTCCAGAGTTTCCTCCACCGATAACTGCAACATCTTTTCCTTTGAATAAAGGTCCATCACAGTGTGGGCAGTAAGCAACACCTTTGTTTTTAAACTCAGCTTCACCTGGAACGTTAACATTTCTCCAGCGAGCTCCAGTTGTAATAATTGCTACACGACCACTAATTGTTTGACCGTTGTCTAATGTTGCAACTGCTAGATCATTTTTCTCTAGTTTTTCAACTCTATATCCATCGATAATATCGATGTCATAGTCTTGCATGTGAGTATGTAAAGCTGCCGCTAATTTTGGTCCTTCTGTATACGGTGTACCAATTACGTTCTCAATTGAGAATGTTTCTAATACTTGTCCACCAATTCTATCAGTTACCATTGCAACTCTTAAGCCTTTACGTGCTGAGTAAATTGCTGATGCGGCACCAGCTGGTCCACCTCCAACAATTAGTACATCATATGGTTTTGAAATATCTAAAGTAATTTCAGCTTGACCAACAATTTTATCTAAGATTTCTGATAAGCTCGTACGACCTGCTACAAACTCATCATTTTCTAACATAACTGTTGGAACAGCCATAATGTTTTTAGATTCTACTTCATCACGGAAGATTCCACCATCAATAATTGTATGTGTTACATTTTCATTTAATACAGCAATCACGTTTAATGCCTGAACAACATCAGGACAAATATTACATGATAATGTTATATATGAATTAAAATGTAACTTTTTATCAATTTTTTTAATTCTTTTAATTAATTCCTCATCCACTTTAGGTGCTCTACCACTTGCTTGTACTAATGCTAATACAAAAGTTGATAGCTCATGTCCTAAAGGAATAGCCGCGAAAGTAATACCAGTGTCGTAGTCTGCTCTTGATAATTTGAAACTTGGAGTTTTTTCTAGAACTTCCTCTTTTAAAGAAAGTTTAGGAGACAGCTTAGCTATCTCCTCTACAAACTCACGCATTCTACCACTAGCATCATCTTCGCCTAAACTTGCTGTAATAACTACATCTTGTTCTAGTAGTTCTACATAAGCCTTAAGTTGATCAATAATTGCTTTGTCTAATGCCATATTAATTTACCTTAAATTTTTCCGACTAAGTCTAAACCTGGAGTTAATGTTTCTTCAGTTTCAGCCCATTTTGCTGGACATACTTCATTTGGGTTTTTACGAACATATTGTGCTGCCTTAATTTTTGGAATTAAAGTACTTGCATCTCTACCAACACCATCTGCGTTAACTTCAAATGCTTGAATAACACCATCTGGATCAATAATGAAAGTACCACGTTGTGCAAGACCAGTATCTTCATCTAAAACATCAAACATTCTTGAGATTTTTTGTGATGGGTCACCAATCATTGTATATTCAACTGTGTTAATTACTTCAGATGCATCGTGCCAAGCTTTATGAACAAAGTGTGTATCTGTTGATACTGAGTAAGCTTCTACTCCTAATGATTTTAATGTTTCATATTGATCTTGTAAGTCACCTAATTCTGTTGGACATACAAATGAGAAGTCAGCTGGGTAGAATAATACAACACTCCACTTACCAATGAAATCCTCGTTTGAAACCTCAATAAACTCTTCGTTTAAATATGCTTGTGCATTAAATTCCTCAATTTTTTTACCTACTAAAGACATAATATATTCCTCCTTTT
>CAYTTS010000016.1:0-21869 GCA_964440875.1 uncultured Erysipelothrix sp.
ATAAAAAAAGACCGAATAATCGGTCTATTTATCTTCAATTGGTGTTCTACTTATTTCTTTACCAATGACTACTAGTCGTTCATCAGAATCTAATGTTATACAAGTTTGTAATGACATAATTTTATCATCACTTTCTAAATTAACATTAGTATCATATATTTGTTGTTTATTGGCATTTTCAATAAAATTATCAAATTCATTTTTACTGAAATTATTTTGCCAATAAGGAACATTATCCATACCATCAATTGAATCGTGGTAAATAACATAGGCAACTTCATATTCATAGATGAACTCATCATCAACATAATAAAACTTATTATTGTCTGCGTAATTATTAACATCTCTTAGCTTATGAAGATTAGAAAATTTAGCATCAGAGTTCAAGACCCAATGTCCATAAAGAGTTCTATTTTGATCTTCCTTATTATGGTCATATGACATAAAAACAGTTCCATACATTAAATAATCTTTATATAAAGATTTATCTAAATAATAAGCATTGTCTGTTGTCTGTGTTACAGCTTCATTTATATCTAAACTCGGATAATATAAGTATCCAATAAAATCACTATTTATATCGTGTAGTTTTGAAAATGTTTCTTTAGTTAAAAACTTTAATGAATCATCTTCATCTTCATTCTTACCAATAATATCGACTACTTCAGTATTAATTCCTTTTTCATAGTTTTTCTCTTTATAGATTAGAAACAACTGGTATGAACTGAAAATTATCGCCAAAACAGCAATAATCATCAAGGCTTTTCTAAGTAGTTCTAAAATCTTTTTCATTTTCTATTTCTCGCGTGATCTAATAAATGAAGGTATTCCAGAATCATCTAAGTCTTCAACTTCTATTTCAACGCCTGTATCACTATTTTGTGGACGTACTTTTGCCGCTTGTAGAGTTAACTCTTTAGCTTCTCTTTCAGGTGCATCAAAACCTGTCGCAATTACTGTGACAATAATTGAATCTTTTACTGCTTCATTTATAGCAACTCCAAAGATTACATCAACATCTCCACCACTCGCTTCTGTAATAAAATCAACAGCTTGGTTTGCCTCATATAAAGTCATCTCTAAACCACCTGTAATATTTACGATAGCATTTTGAGCTCCTTCAATTTTAGCTTCTAATAATGGTGATTGAATCGCTTGTTTAGCAGCTTCAATTGCCCCATCTTCTCCACTTGCCATACCAATTCCAATCAGTGCATTACCTTGATTTTCCATTGTCGTTCTAACGTCTGCAAAGTCGATGTTAATCATCGCTGGTATTGCTGTTAAGTCAGTTATAGTTTGAACTCCTTGGCGTAAAATATTGTCTGCTTCTCTAAATGAATCTATTAATGGAATATGTCCAATTACATCAAGTAGTTGGTTATTTGATACGACAATAATTGTATCTACGTGTTCTCTTAGATTTGCTAATCCTTCATCAGCAAAACCGACACTTTTTTTACCTTCAAATGTGAATGGTGTAGTTACGATCGCAACAGTTAGTGCACCAACTTCTTTGGCAATTTTAGCAAATACTGGCGCTGCACCTGTTCCTGTTCCACCACCCATACCGGCAGTTACAAAAACCATGTCAGAGTCTTTCATTAACTCTCTAATTTCGTCTTCATTCTCAACAGCAGCTTTATATCCGATTTCAGGATTTCTTCCTGCTCCTCGACCACCTGTTGTATTTTTACCTAAACTGATTTTATTTTCAATTGGAGATGTATTAAGACTTTGAAGATCTGTATTTGCTACATAAAACTCTACTCCTAAAAGACCTTCTTCAACCATTCTATTTACAGCGTTTGTTCCCGCTCCACCGACTCCAAATACTTTAATTTTTGCTACTTGACTATGTTCCATATTCTACATCCTTCCTTAGTTAGTTTAATTTAAATAACTCTTTAAATCTATTTGTCATTGAATCATCAGATTCAATGTATTTATGCATTCCTTTTTCAAGTGGTTTAATCTCTTCTTCAACACTTACCACTCTATTTTCAACATTGTTATCTCGGTATAGATAGAGTGCGCCTAGATTAGATACTAATGCACCACTTCTTGCTCCGATAACTTCTGGAATATACTTTTTAACACCGACTCTTAAAATATCACTTAAGATCTTTTCAATATTCACAATACTAGCACCCTTGCCAGTTAGATAAATATCCGTCTCTTTACTCATCATAATAGGATCTATTATTGAGTAGACTTCTTCAAATTGATTATGTAAGATTGGCATTGCGATTTCTTTTAAGTACTTATTGTAAATAGCTACTGTATTTTCATGATTTGAATACAAGAAAACAGGCATGACATCTTTATCACTTGTTAATAGATAATTGTTACTTAGTACTAATTTACTTGCACTATCATTTGAAATATTATGTTCTTTAAATATTTCTGTAACAATATCCCCATAACCAGTATCTAGTGAAACACTACTCAAAATTCTTTGTTCACTAATAAGTGATAACTGTATATCGTCATACTCGTATCTAATTACTATAATGTTTTTTAAGTTACTAGCTTCAAATGCTGCCATTTCACTCGCCATTGCCATACTGTCGAATGTAATGTCAATAATTTCAAGCCCAGCTTTTTCAACTATATTTAAATAGTCGTAAACCGCTAGTTTATCACCTGCGTAAAGATCTACGTCAATTGCAAGTCCTTTAATGCTTTTACTATAATCTATTTTATTTTTAGCGATACCATCAATGAAGTATTTAGAAATCTTGTAATTTACTAAAGTTTCATCATTAGCAAGTTCTCGATCAGATAGGCTATAAATAGTATCCATAACCAAATCGTGATTTAACTGTTTATTATATAGGCCAATTGTTAATCGTTTTGAATAGCGATTAAAGTTTAGGTTTGGTAATACTACCAAAACTTTCTTAATCTCTACCTTCATCTTCATATTTACAGTTGCAATCAACTCTTTTAGATCACTTATTAACTGTAAACTATTTACAATTCTGTCATTAAGAATTGCTGTAGTAGGAAAGACCTCTACATTTAAGATATTTAAGCGGCTATTGTGAAATTCGCCCAAAACGAAACGTATTTCTTGTTGAACAAACTCAACACTAGCGTATATTTCTTTTTGGTTCACATTATTACCTCCTCAGATTTATATTATTCTATATTAGTATACTACAATATGCTTGTTAAATAAACATTAAGTAGTATAAATCACGATATAACTTGATTATTTAAGGTTTTTATATTCTTTATTTAAATATTGGAAAAAACTATCTAATTTTCCCTTTTATCGAAAATAATGACTTTATTTTATATAAGTTTTAACTTTACTATCATTTTTTGATAAGTTCATTTATACTATACATACAGACAGCTATAGAATAAGCAAATAAGGAAATAAAGTTGCTATTTTTCTTGCAATAAGCTCTTGCTTATGGTATTATATTCAAGCAGTCTTTGAGAAAGGGGGTTTACGGTATGACAAAAACTGGAAACACTACAAGAAAGCCACTTTTTGGTAATAAACGTTCGCACTCACTACGTTCATCTAGACGTCGTTGGAACATTAATACGCAAAAAGCAACAATCATGGTTGATGGCAAACCTACGAAGGTCCGTATATCTGCCCGCGAACTTAAAGCTTTAAAAGCACAAGGAAGAGCATAAGCGAATATATTGATAATTGTAAACAAAAAGGTTCAATTTATTGAACCTTTTTTTATTTATTCATTACTTAGTACAATGAAGACCTCACCAGCCAGAACTTCGATTCTAAGTGGCTTATCAATAAATTCATTAGAAGTTAAGTAAGAATCATTGTAAGTGAAACTTACATTATCCAATTCATACTTAGCATCCCTTACACTAATTACTGATCTATCTAATGTAAATAGTGAGAAATACTTATGAGTATTCTCAATATCATAAGTACCAAAACTTAACTTTCTCACTTCGTTAAATTTATCTATCAAAATAAAGTCATATTTATTTAATAAGCGGAAATTATTGAGTAAATGATCAAGACGATTACCAAGATCACTATACATTTTAACTGTATAGTTTTTTAATCCTCTAAAGTGCATTAAAGCGGCCTCACTGTCCGTTTCATTTTTATCAGTATTTAGTCTAATAATCTCTTTACTATAGCTCTTGATTAAATTAAACTCTGATTCACTTACTGAATCAAAATCACCAATAGCAAAATCCATCTCTATATTTTGATTAGCTAATTGATAAGCACCATAGTCAACTCCAATTAAGAGATCACAAGTGTAATCAACCTCAAAGCTGTGGGGCAAGATTATTTTAGCAATCATCTTAGTGACTTAATTTTCTCTTCGATATTGCCATTAAATACATATGATCCAGCAACTAAAACATCACAACCTGCCTCTTTTGCAAGCTTACCTGTTTCTTCATTAATTCCACCATCTATTTCAATATGATAGCTATAATTATACTCATCCTTTAAAGATTTTAATTCTTTAACTTTTCTAAGAGAATCAGCAATAAATGACTGACCTCCAAAACCTGGCTCTACAGACATCACTAAAACTAAATCTAATTCAGATAGTAGATCTTCAATAGCTGATACTTCTGTATTTGGCTTAATCGATATACCAACTTTAGTATCATTATCTTTAATAAACTTAATAATATCTCTAGCTTCATCTAAGTCTGCTACTGCCTCAATATGGAATGTTATTAAATCTGCCTTAGCTTCAATAAACCACTTAGATACATCCATTGGATTTGAAACCATAATATGAACATCCGCAAAAATATTACTTACTTTTCTAACTTCTTCTAAAACTTTAGGACCATAGGAAATGTTCGGAACAAAGTGTCCATCCATTACATCAAAGTGTACCCAATCTGCATATTTATCCATTTCATCAACTTGTTTTTTAAAATTAGTAAAATCTAACGCTAATACTGACGGTGCTATTTTAACCATTAATATATCCTCACTTTCACATCATCTATTTCTTCATAAAACTTCAGATAGTTTTCATATCTTTTCTTTGGTATTTCATTATTTTCAACTGCCGCAATCACTCCACAACCCGGCTCTTTTATATGGTAGCAATCTCTAAAGCGACAATTAGCAGCATATTCATAAAACTCATGCATACTATCTCTTAGATCTTCTTTACTTAAGATTGTCATATCAATCTTAGAGAATCCTGGAGTATCAGCTATCCATGCATTTTTAACAGGTTTAAACTCAACATGGCGAGTCGTATGTTTACCACGACCTAAAGACTCACTAATTTCTTGTGTTCTTATTTGAAAGTCGGGGTTAATTCTATTAAGTAGTGTAGACTTACCAGCTCCACTTTGTCCACTTAATACTGAGAATTTATTATCAATTAAATCTTCAATCTCTTTAGTTGGATAATCTTTTCCACTCAAGATAACTTGATAACCACTTCTTCTATAATCTTCTATATCTATATTGATTTCATCATCTTTACTAAGTAAATCATATTTACTCACGATAATAATCGGTTTAATTCCATGGTAATTTGCCATTACTAATAATTGATCCACTAAGTTAACTGAAAACTCAGGTTTCTTAGTAGACATCACAATTAGCATTTGATCAATATTAGCTATTGGTGGACGATTTAAATCATTATAACGTTCATGGATATCCACTATTACATACTTTTCTTCGCGTAGTTCAACATCAACGATATCTCCAGCTTTTGGGGACATCTTAAGACGCATTTTACCGCTGATTATCGTATCAATAATTGAATCATCTTCTAAAAGTACTTGATATTGATTTGATATAAGTCTAATTATTCTTCCTTTATACTTATTGTTCGCCATCAACTTCTCCTTCTTTGTTTGTATCATCTTTTGGTACTCCTGGCTCTTTAAGAGACTCTTTTAGCTCTGAGTAATAATGTAGTACGATTTCATTTCTACCATTATAAGTGTATAGTGAGTTCTTACTTGGTGTTGTCCACTCGACAGTATTAATTCTATCACCAGCTACCGGTTTATTATTGCCATCAGTTATAATCTCAAGTCTTACAAGTGCCCCCATACCTTCAAGTACAGATTTAGCATTTGTTATATTCATACCATAGATCGACTCTGGTATTGTAAACTCTAATTCTTTAACAACTGTAAATTTCACTTCTATTGAGTTATTAGGACTTAGTTTAGTACCTTCAGCAATACTTTGAGAAATAATATCACCCGCTTTAAAGTCATTATTTTCAACATATTCAACTCTAATAATAATATTTCTATGCGCAGCATTTAGATTTGATCTTACAATATCAATATTTTGATTAATATAGTTTCCAAAGATAATATATTTTCCTTCCGATACAACTAAGTCGACTGTTGTGTCTGGTTGAACTAAATCACCTTTTTTAGGTGTTTGTTTAATAACCTTATCTTTTTCAAGTAAATCATCTAACTCATATTCAATTTCATTAATGCTAAATCCTGCTTTTTCTAATTTCTCTCTTGCTTCTACAATACTTAATCCAACAACATCAATCATCTCAACATCATCAAACTTTTTGGGTGTTGAAACTAAAATAGCCGTAATAATAATCGCAATCGATAAGACTGCCGCAATGGCAATATAGATTTTCTTTTTCTTGCTCAATTTCTCTTTTGGTTTCATCGTTTCTTCAACACTTGATATTGAATCAATAACCTTTGTTTCTGCGTGAGCAATTGGAACTATTACTTCCGTTAATTTATCTTCATCACTTCGATTTAAATCTAAAACAGTTTCTAAATCAAGTAACATCTCATCTGCTGATTGAAATCTTAAATTTTTATTTTTAAAAGTAGCCTTAATAATATTATTTTCAATAGCTTGGGGAATACTTGGATTAAAATCTCTAACATTCGGAAGTTTTTCATTTATATGTTTCATAGCAATTTGAATTGCACTTTCACCACTAAATGGAACACTTCCACAAATTAGTTCATAGAAAACTATTCCTAGTGCATATATATCACTTTGATATGTTGCTTTTTCACCGCGAGCAAGCTCTGGTGCTAAGTAATGAACTGAGCCCATTACTGTTTCTTTCTGTGTTAAATGTAGAGCATTTTGAGCTAGCGCAATACCGAAGTCGGTAATAATTACACTTCCATCACTTTTAACTAAGATATTTTGTGGTTTAATATCACGGTGGATAATATTATTCCTATGTGCTTCCGCCACTGCACTTACTAATTGACGCATTATATAAACTGCCTCTTCTTTATATAAGCCGCCTCTTTCAATAATCAAGTCTTTTAAAGTCTTACCATCGACATATTCCATAACGATAAACTGACGAGAATCATATTCTCCTATATCATAGATTTCTATTATGTTTGAGTGAGATAGTTTAGATACCGCTACTGCCTCATGCTTAAAACGCAAGAGGGAAACTGCATCATTTGATAACTCATTTCTTAATATTTTAATTGCTACATTACGTTCTAGTAAAATATCAAAGGCTAAGTAGACATCCGCCATACCACCTTGTCCAATTAATTTTACTACCTCATAACGCTTGGCAATAATAACGCCCTTATTCACTAAATCTTCCTTTCAAATCTAATATAATTGCTGTGACATTATCATAACCACCAGCATCATTTGCTTCATTTATTAATTCTCTTAATATTTTTTCGATTGCATCTTCACTATTTAATTTATTATATATAGTCGATTTATTTACATAGCCAGATAAACCATCACTACAAAGTAGTAATTTATCACCATGAGCAATCTTAAATGTATCTACCTTAACACTGCTTCCAACTCCTAAAGCATTCGTTAAAATATTTCTTTGAGGATGTTCCTCTACTTCGTCAAAACTTATTTGTCCACTTTTAAGTAAATCATTTACAAGACTATGATCAGTTGTAATTTGTAGTAAATCATTGTTTAAAAGAACATAGGCACGGCTATCTCCAACATTAGCAATGATAATCTCTTCATCCATTACTAAGGCTCCAACAAGCGTAGTACCCATCCCTTCATAATCAATATTTTCAAGAGTCTTAGAAAAGACTTCATCATTTGCCTGATGAATTACTTTCTCTAACCATAATTTAGCACTATTAGAACTTGTAAATTTTTCTGTAGTACTAAAAGCCTCTCCAATATATTTGATTACTAAAAGACTTGCGATATCACCGGCTTTAGCGCCACCTATACCATCACATACTAAAGCAAGAGTATCACTACCCTTATTTTCAGTAATTAAATAATTATCTTGATTAGTCGCTCTGACCAATCCTATGTCGCTTCTACCAGCAATTCTCATTTATCTTTTCCCCTCTTTCTGGGCTCTAAGTTGTCCACATGCAGCCTCGATATCATCACCATGTTTAGCTCTTAATGTAGCATGTGTATTTCTTCTCATTAACATATCATAAAACTTCAGTGAATCTTTATCAGAACTCGATTTAAAGTCTGCTTCATCAACACTATTATAAGGGATTAAGTTAACATAGGCATTTCTACCCTTAACAATGTCCGCTAATTGATTTGCACACTCAGCATTATCATTAACACCTTTTAGTAAAATGTATTCAAAAGTAATACGACGATTACTCTTCTCACTATAATAATCAAGCGCACTTAGTAACTCTTTTAAAGGGTAAACTTTATTTATCGGCATGATTTTATTTCTAATTTCATCATTTGGTGCATGCAGTGATATCGCTAAGTTATACTGGTAGTTTCCATCAGCAAATTCACGAATCTTTGGAGCAATCCCACATGTACTAATTGTTATTCTTCTTGAACCAATTTCTAAACCTAGATCACTATTAATAATCTCTAAAAACTTAAGTACATTATCATAGTTATCAAATGGCTCACCAATACCCATAATTACAAGATTTCTAACACGATCATTTAACTTATCTAAGTCTTTTTGAACATAGAGTACTTGAGATACCATTTCAGCTGTCGTCAGACTTCTTTGTTTTATAAGTAGTCCACTGGCACAAAACTTACAGCCCATAGCGCATCCAACTTGTGATGTAACACAAACACTTTTACCATATTCATTATTCATTAATACTGTTTCAATTAAATGACCATCAGATAGTTCAAATAAATATTTTACCGTTCCATCAGATGCCACTTGTTTTTCAACTTCTTTTAAACTCGTTATTGTAAATTCATCCTCTAATAAGGATCTAAAGTCTTTAGCTAAATCGCTCATTTCATCAAAACTATTTACACGTTTTTTATATAACCAAGAATAAAGTTGTTTCGCACGAAACTTCTTCATTCCTTTTTCTTCTAAATATACTTCTAAATCACTTAGAGTATAATCAAATATATCTTTCATAGTATTCTCCAATTCTTTATTATCATTCATATACATTTTACTTAAAAACACCCATTTTTACAATTTTTTTAAGACTGCGATGTAGAAACTATCACTACCAGTTTCAAAACCGAAAATAGTCTCTTCATACTCCAGGCTAAACTCAGGATAATCATTTAACATTTGCTTAATCTGATTCTCATTTTCTTTCTTGTTAAGTGTACAAGTTGAATAGATTAAACTACCTTTAGATTTTACCATTTTAGTAGCACTTTTAATAATATCTTTTTGTAATTGAACAATCTCATCGATATCACTTGGGTTAACTCTAATCTTAATTTCTGGCTTGCCTTTTAAGACGCCAAAACCTGTGCATGGAACATCTAATAAAACCTTATCATACGATGCCTCTTCTAATACATTATGAATAAATCTAGCATCAGCTGTATAAACATTAATGTTTTTTAATCTTAGGCGCATTTGTCCATCTTTAATTAAATTAGCTCTACTTTGATGAAGTTCTACAGCATCAATAATACCCTCATCATTTCTTAAACTAGCAATATGGAGCGCCTTACTTCCAGGTGCACTGCAGGCATCTAAAACCTTCTCGCCAGCTAAAGCATTCACCCTATGAGCAACTTCTTGACTGGCAGCATCCTGCACTGACACTAATCCATCTTTAAAGTAATCTGTTGTAAAAATATTTCCATCATAGTAAATTTCATCAGCTGATAAATGCCCACTAGTAAACTTAGCATCTTTCAAAAGTTCATCCTTACTAATTAAATGACGATTAACTCTCAGAGTTAATTTATTTTGTTTTAAATTATCCGCTAATATTTTTAATGTCTTCTCTTCACCATAATGAGCATTCCAAAGTTTTGTTAACCATAACGGATTACTATATTTTACAGATAGGTCTTCCCAGCTATCATCAAAGACTAGTGGATCTGTTTTTAAATGCTTATTTAATAGAGCATTCGTTAGTCTTGTATATTTCTGATGATTAATATCTTTACTTATTTCAACAATATTATTAACAATTGCGTAATCAGGTGTATTATCAATAAAATCCAACATGTAAATACCTAAGTCTAAAAGTACACTAATATCACCCTCTAAATCATTCTTAGTAAACCTTCGCCAATTAGCTCTTACTAAACGATAGTTTCTAAGTGTACCATAAACAAGTTGGGTAATTAATCCTGTATTGTAATCACTATCTAAATTTTTCATTAAGAGATTTGCGTAGGCAGCCTCGTTAATTGTTTTATCTAATATCTCATATGCTTTTTTTATATTTTTCATTATTCTATCTCCATTGGATTAACATCAACAGCAATCCTTACTCCTCTTAAACTATCTAATACTTCATTATGAACTTTTGTATAATCAGTAATCATCTTATCTAAATTTTTTGACCTCAGAACGATTTGTCTTCTATATAGACGATTGATCTTTAATAATTCACTTGGACCGATTGTATCAAAGTCCTCAAGTTTTAATTTTTCTTTAAAATCATTAACTACTTCACCTAACGTTTCTTCATTATGATGACTTAAAACTATTCTAATTAAGAATGAATATGGTGGATAGTTAGCTAAATGTCGATAATTCATCTCTAAGTTAAAAAACCTTACATACTCATCTTCACAAGCTAATATTATAGCATAATGACGAGCATCAAATGATTGAACCAGAAGTTCACTCGAGAGATCACCACGGCCACCACGGCCAGAAACTTGATTAATCAGATTAAAGGTATCTTCTGTTGCTCTAAAACTATTTCTAACCAGCATAGCATCAGCATTTAAGACCGCTACTAAGGTAACGCGATGATAGTCTAAACCTTTAGCAATCATCTGAGTTCCAAGTAAGATATCACCCTTACTTTCAAACTCATTTAAAAGTTTCTCATGTGACCCCTTTTTACTAACTTGATCACTATCCATTCTCACTGTATGTGCATAGGGAAAATACTTATGTAATTCTTGTTCAACTTTTTGAGTTCCAAAACCAGAGTAGTCAAATTTATTACTATTACAATTATCACAAGTTACTGGTAGTCTTTCAATTACACCACACATATGACAAGTTAATAGTCGATCATCCCAATGATAGCTCATAGATATATCACAGTTTGGACACATCTTAACCTCAAAACACTTCTTACATGTAAAAACAGGAGCATAACCTCTTCTATTTAATAAGATAACAACTTGTTGTTTTTTATTTAAACGATCACTTATCGCTTCACGTAATTGGCTACTCAAAATATTAGAATCACCTGAGTATAAGCTAGCTCTTGTATCAATTATTTTATATGGTATCTTTTGATGCTTACCTATTTTATTAGGTAGTTTTAAAAGATGATAATGGCCTCTAAAAGCCTTTGCATAACTTTCTAATGATGGTGTAGCACTCGCCAAAAGGACTTTAGCATTATGATTCTTAGCTCTTTCTATCGCGATATCGCGAGCGTGATAACGTGGTGATGAATTTTGCTTATAAGACTTATCGTGTTCCTCATCTAAAATAATTAAACCAATATTTTCAAAAGGCATAAAAATACTACTTCTAGTTCCAACAGTTAACTTTACTTTTTTCTCATTAACTCTTTGATACTGTTCATACTTTTCCTGGTCATTTAAATGTGAGTGATATATTGCCACCGTATCTCCAAAACGACTCTTAACACTTCTTATCATCTGTGGTGTTAAGGATATTTCTGGAACAAGTATTAAAACCTCTTTATCATTAGCTAAATATTCTTCCGCAAGTTGTAAATAAATTTCGGTCTTACCACTTCCAGTTACCCCATGGAGTAAATAAACTAAATCATCACTCGCTAAAAATTCATCATAAACAAGTTTTTGATCGCTAGTTAAACTTAAATGGTCAAAGACCTCTAAGTCTTCGGCCTCATATCTAACTTCAATCTCTTCTTTAAAAACTAAATCTTTATCAACTAAACGCTTTAGTAAAGCAGAATTAAACTCTTTATTAAAAACTGACTGTTTTAGAGGTTGATTATTCACTATATAATCATATGCCTTACTTTGTAGACTCGTCAGTTTAATATTTTCCTTATCTTTAACTCTTATGTAAATTTCCATCTTTGCCTTTACGGAGCTTTTATTTGGTTTCAACTTCGATGGTAGCATTGCGCTATAACAATTAATTAATGGTGAAATAGTTGTTTTTTGCATGTATTCCCCAAGTTTTAATAAATCTTCATTTAATATTACATAATCATCTAAAACATCAATAACTTCAAGTGGTATAAAACCGTAAATAGCTTCATAGTCCTCTAAACTTAGATCACTTTCTTCCACACTTAAAACAATACCAACAATCTCCCGGTTATTAAATCTAACGAGTGTTCGCATCCCTCTTTTAATATTATAATTATGCGTGAAATAAGAATATGTTCTATCTAATTTATAGACTCCATATTCAACTAAGACATTAACTATTAACATGTTTCACCTCTCATTCATTATACCTTAAAATTGACTTATTAAGAAATTATTCCATTTATATAAAAGCCTATTTAAAAAGGATAATCAATTGATTATCCTTATAACTAATACGATATTTTATCCTTATCTTGTGGATTAACTATTATAGTATATTCACCAAAAGGAGTCGGTAACTGTTTATTCTTTAAAATAGCCTTAATCCTCTCTTTAGCACTCATATTAAAGAGATCATTGAATCTAAAGTAGGCATCTACGTCATTACAAGTAACATATAAGAATGTTGTATCTAATTCAATATCATAATCACGGCCATACTCGAAGTAGTCTTGACGTCTATTTTTCCTATTATGACGGCGTTGACTATACTCATAACCCGCATCATTTTCTTCGATAGTAACAGACTCAAATTCACATCTTCCAATACCAAAGCCATCTATATACTCATAAGATACTCTAAATGTACCTGGCTTCTGATTATCACTTTCAATCATATTGACATTTCCTAGCTGAAACACCATCTTATTGTGTCTGCCACTACCCATCATATCACTGTGCTTCATCATCATATTTCTATGACCCATCTTACCGATAAAGTATTCAATATTATCTTCGTAATCAAGACCAAATTTATCATCGTTAAACATCGGATATGTAATAAGTCTAACTTTATCACTTTCTATCTCTTCAAAACTAATTTCTGTTTCCACCTTAGCTTTTGGTAAGTTAGCCACATTTTCATCTAAATCATAAAATGTCCAGGAACTTATTTCTGATGCCGTAACAAGAGATCCAATTATTATTAAACTAATACCTACTGATACTATTATTATAAATTTTTTCATTTTTTATTACCCCCAACAAACTTAATTAAAGCAATTGTCGCTGAATAGTACATTAATAAAAATCCAGTACCTATGATTGTAATACCTAAACTACCATAACCACTAAATGTCGCTATTAGAAGTGTTACAAAAGCAAAGCCTAGTAAAACGCCAACTACTATCATCGGAATCAGAATAAGTAGTAATACAATTTTAATCGCAGTCAGATTAATCTTTCTCACTGCATCCATTAAATTATTCTCTTTTTCTTCAATTACAATATCACTAACAAAATCATCATCACTTTCAATCTCAATAGTTTTTCTTTCAAGTTCAATAAAACTATTATTAACTTGTTGAGAGTCGTCTGTGTCAACTTTTCTTTCAACACTTTGATGTAAATTATTATTTTTTGATACTTTAGTTTTACTTACAGTATTCTCACTAATTATTCTATCTTTAGCAAACCAGTATAAGACACTTATACTAATTGTAAATGTAATTAGTGTTTTTACTAAATGAATAATTGCGCGAATGATATTTGTTAAGAAGTATGGTCTAAAATAGAACACACGAGAAAGTGTGTAAGCAACCGACTCTATCAAACTATTCACAACAATCATTAGGATGATAACTAAAATAAATTGAACAACTAAGCCAATTATCTCTGTTGCTGACTTTTGAATTAAGGCGCTAGCAATATTATTAATAAAGTCTAATGTTGAATTTAGAACTGATTTAGCTTTCTTTTCAAAGTTTTTAAAGTCTCTTGGCTCTTGATTAATTTTATATGCATCAAGTAGATCAGAAACTAGCTCATCTAAATCTCCGAAATCTTTAATAGCTTCTTCTTCGGTAGCACCTTCCGCAATCTTTAAATCAATATGTTGTAAGTACTCTGAGACAATCTCATTGATCTCACTTCCCTGTAATATCGATAAGCTATTTCTTAAATAAGCTTCAAATTCGATTTTATTCATTATAATTATCCTCCTTAATAAATTCATTGACATTATTAACAAACATATTCCATTCATTTAATAATGCACTTGTATATTCCATACCACTACCTGTTAAGCGATAATACTTACGTGGTGGTCCTTCATTTGACTCTCTTAAATATGTATCAAAATACTTCTCATTAGTTAGTCTTCTAAGTAATGGATAGATAGTACCTTCATTTACACTTATTACTTCGTTAACTTCATTTACCAACTGATAGCCATACATATCTTCTTTACGAACAGTCAATAAAACAACGAGTTCTAAGACTCCTCTTTTAAATTGTGTATTCATAACTACCTCCCACTACTATATTACGCCCACTACTGTATAATGTCAAGTACTAAAATGTTTAGGGTAGTAAAAAAGATATGTTTCCATATCTATTTCACTCCATAATGTAATTCAACAAATTGATTGTATGTTGTTGTATCAAGTAACTCTAACTCAATATTTTTTAAAACTTCAGAAAAAAGACTAATACCAGCACCAAGTATTGTTGGGGATACTGTTATTCGTATTTCCTAGATTAAACCTTTATTTAAATACTCACTAATAACCTTACCGCCACCTACTACCCAGATATTTTTATCAATCAATTTTTCATCTAAAGCATTAATATTATTAAAGGTGTTGTTATTTTCAGAAACCTTTCTATTAGTTAAAATATAAGATTTTTTATCTTCATAAGGATACTCATCCATATGCTTAATTATCCAGTCATAAGTTCTTCTTCCCATTATAACTGTATCTATAGTATTATAGAAATTTTGATAGCCATTATCTTCAAGACCATCAACCTTAAATAACCATTCCAAATTATCATCTTTATCAGCAATATAGCCATCAAGTGTCATTGCAATGTATAATATATATTTATTTCTCATCTTATCACCACTTGGAAAGGTTACACTTAAGCATCTATTCAATATCTATATTTAACTTTGCTAAATCCTTATAAAATCTTGGGTAAGATTTATTAACAGCTTCAGCGTTTACTATCTTTAATGGTGTTTCAAGTGTTGTCGCCAATATTGAGAAAGCCATCGCGATTCTATGATCATTGCACGAGTCTATCATGACGACATTTTTGAAATTATCAAGACGATTGATTGTTACTGTATTATTTATATGACTAATATTAGCACCAAATTTCTCTAATTGTTTTAACATTGAATTAATACGATCTGATTCCTTGATTAGTAATCTTTCCGTATTAAGTAAGACTAAACTTTCTTCTGTAAATAAACCAAGTATAAATAAAATCGGACCTAAATCAGGGATATGCTTTAAATCGATAGTTAAACTCTTTAACTTTGACTTTTTAACCGTAACAGCATTATTAGCATAAGTTATATCAGCCCCTAAGTTTTCGAGAATCGACAATATTTCTCTATCACCCTGTTTAGACTTTAAATTAAGATTTTCAATTGTTACCTCATTATTAATCGCTCCCAAAACTAGAAAAAATGCAGCTTGTGAGTAGTCTGCTTCAATTGTAAGATCACTTGCAAGATAAGTTTGTTTAGAAAGTATAGCTAAACCATCTGATTTTATATTAAACTCCTCTAACATCGCTAATGTTAAGTCAACATATGACTTAGATTCTAAAGGACTAGTTAGTGTGATTTTAGCATCTTCTTTTAACAAAGGCATTATAAACATAATTCCACTAATAAATTGACTACTAATATTTCCGGCAACTAAGTACTCATTAAGAATTAGTTTACCCTCGATAATAAGTCTATCCTCAAGAATTTCAAAAGTAAGGTTATTATCATCAAATAGTTTTTGATAAACATCTAATGGTCTACTCATCAAAGTCTTACTGCCTTTAAATATTACCCTTTTAGCTTTAATAGATGCCAATGGAATTAAAAATCTAATTGTTGAGCCTGATTCATTTGCGTTAAGTACAACTTCATCTAGTTCATCATATATATCAAAACCAATAACTGTTACTGTTTTATTGTCGACAGTAATTTTAGCTCCTAGAACTCTTAAACACTCAATCGTACGTAAAATATCATCATTTAAACTAATATTATTGATTATACTTTTATCCTTACTTAGTGCTGCACAAATAAGTGCACGATGACTAAGTGACTTACTAGAGATTACATCGATAGAACCTTCACTTCTATTTGGATAAATAATTTTATTCATAAACTTCTCTTTTCATGACCTTAGAAAGCTCTCTTATCGTATTTACGATTTCTGAGAATTCATCTAAAGAAATAGCTTGATCAGCATCAGATATTTCATTAACTGGATCATCACTTACTTCTAACATTAAACCATCTGCACCAGCTACATATGCTGCCAGTGACATTGATCTAACTAAGTTACGATCTCCAGTAGCATGACTTGGATCAACTATGATTGGAAGATTTGTTAGGCTTTTGACAATATTTATAACGCTTAAATCTAATGTATTACGTGTTTTTGTTTCAAAAGTTCTAATACCACGTTCACATAAGATTACATTTGGATTTCCCGCTTTTACAATATACTCGGCAGCTAATATCCACTCTTCAATTGTATTAGAGAAACCTCTTTTTAAGATTACAGCTTTATTTGATTGCCCTACCTTATTCAACAAACTAAAGTTTTGCATATTTCTCGCTCCAATTTGAAGAACATCTATTTTCTCATCATATAAGGATAATAATTCCGTATCCATAATTTCACTAACACTATTTATTTCTACACTATCAGATACTTCTTTAATAATATCTAAACCCGCTTCTTTTAGTCCTGTGAAACTATATGGAGATGTTCTCGGTTTAAATGCACCCGCTCTTAAAATACTCGCCCCACTCTTTTTTACACTTGTCGCAATTTCTAAAAGTGATTGTTTATCATTTACTGAACATGGTCCGGCAATAAATGCAAAAGGTGAATCTGATCCGATTGCTATATCATTAATAACAATATTTTTATCTTCCTTAAAAATTTCCTTATTAACCAATATATACTCATTAGAACTATTTATCTCTTCACATTCAATATGGTTAATATCTATCTCATTTAACAACTTTAAAAGAACAAATTGCTCATTATATACTTCAATATAATCTTTATCATTTAAAGTGTTTTTTATCTTATTATACTCATTTAACTCAATCTTAATTATCATTTAATCTTCCTTCTAAAAACCTAATTGCACTAATATATCCCTTTATACCTTCATTACTTATTGTCTTTAATACAATATCACTATAATAGTTAACTTTCCTAAAATCCTCACGATTATTAACATCTGATATATGTACTTCAACCGTATCAATACCAACAGCAACTATCGCATCTCTAATCGCAATACTTGTATGTGTATAAGCAGCAGGATTAATAATTAGTGCATCATAACTCAAGTATTCACTCTGGATTAAATCTACTATTTCACCCTCATGATTGCTTTGATAAACACTAATATTATGCTTCTTCTCATCTGCATAATCACTTAGTATATTTAGTAAATCTTCATAAGAGTCACTTCCATAAATTTCAGGTTCTCTTAAACCTAATAAATTAATATTAGGGCCATTAATTATTAATAAATCCATTAGACTATCTCCCATATCTTCTCTAAAGTTTCAATAATAGTATTATTATTCTCAATCGTATAATCACTATAGTTATGATATAAATCAATTCTATCTTTATAAAGTTTTTCTACTTTTTTCTTATTACTACTAAGTGGGCGCTCTTTATCTGTGATCAGCTTATCTAAATCTCTATCTAAAAAAATTATTTTACCATTCTTTTTAAGATCCTTAATATTATCTTTATTTAAGATAACGCCGCCGCCAGTTGCTATAACCTTAGAATTTAGTTTAGAAAAATCATTTACAAACTGTCTCTCAAGACTTCTAAAGTATTCTTCACCATACTCTTCAAATATTTGAGCAATACTCATCTGTGTATCTTTAACAATTTCACTATCAATATCAATAAAATCTTTATTTAAACTTATTGATAAATTCTTTCCAATCGTAGTTTTTCCACAACTTGGCATCCCTATTAGAACAATATTCTCTTTTTCATTTAATATTTCATTATAAACCTTTTCAATTGTACCACTATCATATTCTTTGTCAAAAAATATTTCACTCGCAAAGACAGCTTGAGCAACAAGCATTAGTAAGCCCCCATAGGCTTTTATCCCCTTATTTAATCCCTGTGAGATAAACTCAGTTCGCAGTGGATTATAAATAACATCAATGACAGCTTGAA
This sequence comes from uncultured Erysipelothrix sp., assembly GCA_964440875.1. Classification (GTDB taxonomy): domain Bacteria; phylum Bacillota_I; class Bacilli_A; order Erysipelotrichales; family Erysipelotrichaceae; genus JAAZDN01. Next base: position 18,853 of record CAYTTS010000016.1, read on the forward strand.
GATTATTAAAAGCATCTAAATCAATTAAGTCATCATTAATATTTGGATAAACCCCAACAGGTGTCGTATTCACGATAATATCAAAGTGACTAACCTTGAGTAGATTATCGTAATTAACCTCAGTAGTCCTACCTATAATAGCAATCTCTTTAGCCATTTTCCGCTTGAAAACTTCAGAAATACTAGCTGATGTACTACCTGTTCCTAATATTAAAACTGATTGATCTTTAACTTTAACAGTATTATAATCGAGTGCATACTCAAATCCACTTATATCAGTATTATAACCATACAACTTTCCATCTTTATTAATGACAGTATTTACAGCATTAAGTTTTTTTGCTAATGGATCGACATAATCTAAATAAGCAATAACTTCACTCTTATAAGGTATTGTTATATTGATACCTTTAAACTTTCTATTTAGCATAAAGTCACTAAAATCATTCTCATCTAAGTCAAAAATTTTATAATCATAGCCTAGTTTTTTATGTATTAAAGGTGAGTAAGTATATGATATATTTTTACCAAGTAATCCATACATTATTTTTTTCCTCTTTGAATCATATAGCCATAGCGAATCGAGTACATATCTAAAATTGCTATACTGACCATACTATTAATTACAACGGGTATTCTAGTAAAGATACTACTATCATGACGTCCTCTTACTTTTAATAGTGTATCGACATAATTTTTATCAATAGTTCTCAAATCTTTTCCAATTGATGGTGTGGGCTTTACGATAGTATTAATTACAATTGGCATTCCTGTGGCCATACCACCAACAATACCTCCATTGTGATTACTATATGTCTTAACTTCATTATCTAAATAATAGTACTCATCAGCAGACTGACTTCCAAGTTTATTAAGATAATCAAAACCACTACCAAAAGACACCCCTTTAATAGCACCAATACTCATAATATAATTAGCTATACTTTGATCAAGTTTATTAAAGAATGGTTCTCCAAGTCCAGGCTCGACATTTAAGACAACTGTTTCAAGTTGTGCTCCTATGGAATCATTATCTCCCTTTACATCATCTATTAGTGAGAAAACCTTCTTCTCAAAATCTTTAGAAATAACATTTAGCTTGTTTGCTCTTATATTTTTAAAGTCATTTTCATAATCATCAAATTCATCATCAATATAATTAAGAACTTTTTTAATACGTGTTTCGATTTCAACACCAAGATCCTTTAATATTGACTTTGCAATAGATCCCGCAATAACAAGTGCACTCGTCAAACGCCCTGATGATGAGCCACCACCACGATAATCATTGTATCCTAGTGAGTGTTTATAACTTGGATAATCCGCATGTGAAGGTCTAAAAACATCCTTTAAATGATCATAACTCTTACTATTAACATCATTATTAGTAATTAAAATAGTTAATGGGCCGCCCGTTGTGTAGCCATTAAAGTAGCCACTAATTACTTCAAATTCATCATCTTCAATGCGAGCTGTCTCACTATTTAATTTAGGTCTTCTTAAACTCAAATCAGCTTTTATTTCAGCTAAGTCCAACTTTATTCCTGGGGCAATATTATTTATTGTTATGCCAAAGGTTTTACTATGTGATTCACCAAATAAATTTATTTGAAAGACTTTTCCTAAACTACTCATTAGCTAACATCTCCTTTAAGTATTCTATGGGCTTAGACACAAGTTCTCCCTTGCCAATACTTTCAACTTTAACTAGATTAATATGATTATTATTTATCTTTTTATCAAGTAATAAGTAATCAATTAAATCATTATTAACTTTTACATCTTTATCTATATCAAACTTTTCTTTTAAAAGTAATAGATTATCTCTAATTTCATCACTGATATTTTCATATAACATTCCATATAAAACTGCCTCACCGTGGATCAAATCATATTTCATTTCAAATGCATGGGCAAGAGTATGACCAAAATTTAATATATTTCTAAGCCCTAAATCAAATTGATCTGCTTCTACAATAGCTTTTTTTACATTAACAGCTTTATATATAATCTCATTAATATCTAATGTTTCTTTTAAAAACTCCTTGTAGAGTTCCTCACTACTAGTAATCCCCATCTTTACAGCTTCTATTAGGCCGGCATTAAAGTTTCGATTATCAAGTGTTTTTAATGTTAGTGGATCGATAACAACTTTTTCTGGATTGTAGAAATTGCCAATGAAATTCTTAACATTATTAAAGTTAACTGCAACTTTTCCACCAACACTACTATCTATTTGAGACAGTGTCGTCGTTGGGATATTTATATATTTAATACCACGCATATATATTGAGGCAATAAACCCAGCTAAATCTCCGACAACACCACCACCAAGGGCAATAATGTAGTCACTTCTAAGGATATTAACTTTTTGCATTTCAAAAATAATATCTTCACTTACTGTAAGTGATTTACTAGTTTCACCTGGTTCAATTGAATATGAAAAAACAGAATCAAATTGATTCATTAATTGCGCTAAATAATGCTTTTCAACATTTTTATCAGTGATAATAAAAACTTTGGCATTATTACTAATATATTTACTAATATTATTAATGCCACCATCTTCAATGATGACATCGTAATTACTTAATTTACTTTTAACTGTTATAGATTTAGACATAAATCCTCCTTCTTAAATAATACTATACTTAAGCCTTTACTTCAAGATTGTAGTATAATCATATCAGGTGATATCATGGAGAAATTAAGATTAAAGTTGAATGAAATTGATGAGAAAATGCGTTCTCTTTTTGAAGAGAGATTAAGTATTGTTAGTGAAATAGGTGAATATAAGAGAGTTAATGATCTACCTATATATGATGAAGATCGCGAAGTATATATTATAGAGAGTAATTTAAGTAAACTTAATAATAATGATTATAGAGATTACTACAAAGATTTTATTAAACTTCAATTAAAAGTGAGTAAGGATTTACAAAAATCAATTATTGAAAAAAAGAAAAGGGGCTGTAACGAAATAGGTGATTAACTATCATCTATGGAAGTTACGGCTT
>CAYTTS010000017.1:0-21220 GCA_964440875.1 uncultured Erysipelothrix sp.
AACGACAGCCTTCCAAGCTGTATACGGGAGTTCGATTCTCCTCACCCGCTCCAATTAGATAAACAAATATCGATTATATCGGTGTTTTTTTTTACAGAAATATGGCCATAACTTATGTTATGGCCTTTTAATTTATCTTTAAACTTTTTAAGTATTCTATAAACCTTACTCCAACAAGTGGATCATCATTAATAAGATGTATTAAGAAGGAGTCAAGTAAGTCTCTTTTAAAATGTGGTATATCAGAAATCAACTCTTTATTATTAGCAATTATCATTAGATAATCCAAATAGATTAATATAGTTGCCATATGCTTACAATTATCTTCTTTTGCATATGGACAATCACATGTCATTTTTATTATCGTATTATCATCTTTAAAGTTAATTTTAACTATATAATCAAAAGTCCCATGGACAGTAGCACTAATATAATCTTCTTTAAGATCAATAAGATCAAATCGTCCTTCAAGAAAATAATCATATGCTCGTTCAATAATTATGCTTCTAAACTGATCTCGCCACATCTATCTCACCTCATCATTATTTTAGCACAAAAAAAGAGAAGTTACTGCTTCTCTAATAATTCATAAACAGGTCGATAAGATTTCCTATGAAAACTTAATATTCCATATTTAAGTAAACTTTCTTTATGTACTTTTGTTGGATAACCTTTGTTATTTTTAAAAAGATACTCTGGATGTACTAGATCTAAATTATCCATAATCTGATCTCTAACTACTTTTGCGATTATACTTGCCGCAGCGATACTAATACTAACTGTATCCCCTTTTATAATAGATATTGTCTCTTTATCAGTACTTAGTGGCATTGCATCAATAAGTGAGTATTCCGCTTTACTACGCGATACTAATCGCTCCATTGCATTTTTTGTCGCCTGATAAATATTTTCATCATCAATTGTTTTCTCATTTACAATTTCAAGGTCAATTGAAATTGCAGTATTAATAATTTCATCAAATAAAATCAATCTTTTCTTTTCGCTTAAGGCCTTTGAATCATTGATTATATCATTATAATAATTGATTGGAAGAACAACACTGCAGACAACCAGTGGTCCAGCAATACAGCCACGGCCAACTTCATCAACTCCTGCGACATATTCATTATTATTCCAATACTTATTCTCATAAGTATTCATTTGGTTTTTCCCAACTGATTCTTAGAAGCTCGCCATTTCTTAATTTTCTTAAGAAGTCTTGCATAGCACGTTCACTATCAGCTTCCTTGTTTAATAAGAAATTTCTATTAATGGCATAATTATTTATTAATTCTTCATAAGAACTAAATTGAAATTTTAATATTTCTTCTAAATTATCAATTCTATCATAAGCTGTTTTAACTAGTTTTTCTAATGGTAGTATCTCTTCATTAATAGATCCAATTAGCGCTAAATTAAGGCCAACTAACTCATCTTCAAAGCGTGGCCAGAGCATTCCAGGGCTATCTACAAGTTCAATCTCATTATTAACCTTTACAAGCTTTAGAGCCCTTGTAAGGCCTGGTTTGTTAGCAGTTGAAGCTACTTTCTTACCAGCTAATCTATTAATTAAGGTCGATTTGCCGACGTTTGGTATACCGACAACAAGTGCTCTTGAGGCTCTTGGTCTTATCCCTCTTTTAATCTGTCTCTCATGGACAGGTTTCATTAATTGTTTAACATTTCTTGAAATGATTCCTTTGACATCATCATTGATAACATCTAGATAAATCGCTGTTATTCCTTGATCTTTAAAATATTTAATCCAATCTTCAGTAATATCATCTTCTGCTAAATCTCTTTTTCCAAGCACTATCAGTCTTGGTTTATTTCCACTTAATTCTGCAAGTAATGGATTGGCACTAGACATAACTGCCCTAGCATCCCTTAATTCTATTACTATATCTGTTTGACTCATTTGTGTTTCTAATTGTCTTTTTGCCCTAGTCATATGACCAGGAAACCATTGTATTGTCATGTACCCTCCTTATTTAATTCCGAAATTTGAAAATGGATATAATATAAATAATGAGTTGGACTCAATTACCGCATCTTTAAAAGTACCGTAGTGTCTCGAATCTTTTGAATTAGGTCTATTATCCCCTAATAAAAAGTATTCTCCTTCTGGAACTCTTAGTTTAGGAAAATCAGCTGTAAAATCTGCTTTAAATAATTGTTCATACTCTTTAATAAACTCTTCATTTAAGTAAGATTCATCTAAAGCCTTGTCATTTACATAAACAACTCCATCAATCGCCTCAACAGTATCGTTAGGTAAACCTATGACTCTTTTTACAAGATATTGATCATCTTCTTCAACATAGACAGTAACAACACTGCCATGTGATAATCCAAATAGTTTTTTTGTTATTATATATGATAAACCAATATCTTTATCATGTAATGTTGGCTCCATACTTGTACCTTTTACGATAACCGCTCTAATTATAAATGTTGAAAATAACGCGATAACTAAGGTTGTAATGACAACTACTTTCAATAATGATATAACTTCCTTAAATAGTCTTTTCATTTCAACACCTACAACTTTCTACTTCCATTATACACTAATATCAATTTCTAAGCATAATAAAAGCTGGCATTTGCCAGCTTATTATTTATCTTTTTTCAACTAATCTAGCTGATTTACCTGAACGGTTACGTAAGTAGTTTAACTTAGCTCTTCTTACTTTACCAACTTTCAATACTTTAATTCCTTGAATGATTGGTGAGTGTACTGGGAAAGTTCTTTCAACACCGATTTGTGATGAAATCTTTCTAACAGTGAACATTTCTGAAATTCCTCCACCTGTACGGCTGATAACTACACCTTCAAATACTTGAATACGTGATTTATCCCCTTCAGTGATTAATACGTCAACTGCAACAGTAGCACCTGGACCAAAGTCTGGTAAATCTGTACGCATTTGATTTTTTGTAATTTCTTGTACAATTCCTAAATTCATATGTATATCTCCTTATCTATTAAACAATTGCTCATTAGATAGTCTAAGCGGAACATTGTTGCTTTACAGCCTTATTATTATATCATAGTGGAAATATTTTGGCAAATTATTCAATAAATGAATAAGTATCACGTGCTATTACTAATTCTTCGTTTGTTGGAACTATCCATACTTGACTTAAACTATCAGCATTACTTATTAATTTTTCATCGCCAACAACTTGCATATTCAATTCATCATTAATGTCTAATTGCATAGCAACTTTTATTTTCTTAAAGATTCCGTCTCTAATGATACCTGAGTTTTCTCCAATACCACCTGTAAAGACAATAGCATCAACTCGCTCTAATTTAACAAAATATGAACCAATCGTTTCAGACACTCGATTAGTATACATGTCAAGCGTTAGTTTTGCACGTTCATTTCCAGCATCTGCTGCTTCAATGATGTCTCTAGCATCACTTGATATACCACTAACACCAAACATACCTGATTTGTGGTTAAAAATATCTAAGACGCTTTTTGATGTAAGATTCTCTTCTTCCATAATATAAGGTAGAATAGCTGGATCAACGTCACCTGTTCTAGTTCCCATCATTATTCCTGCTAATGGCGTAAAGCCCATTGAGGTATTAGCTGACTTACCATTTTTAATAGCAGTAATTGATGCACCATTTCCTAAGTGAACTGAAATTAGATTTAAGTCTTTAATATCTTTATTCATTAATTCAGCAACTCTTCGTGATACATAAAAATGTGATGTTCCGTGGAAACCATATCTTCTTACTTTATGCTTCTCATAATATTCATATGGTAGCGGATATAAGTACGTACTTGGTTCCATCGTTTGATGAAATGCTGTATCAAAGACAGCAACTTGTGTTGCATTAGGTAATTTCTCTTTAAATATTTCCATACCGATTAAGTTAACCGGATTATGTAATGGAGCAAGTTTGCTTACTGCTTCAACATTTTTGAATACTTCGTCATCTATTAAAACTGAGTGTGAATAAATTTCTCCACCGTGAACAATTCTATGTCCAACACCAGTAATTTCTGTAATATCTGCAATAATTCCATGTTCTTCTAGAGAATTAAGTAGTATATTAACCGCCTCATTATGATTATTAATATCTGATATTTCTTTGACTTTATCACCATTAAATTTCATTGTGAAAATCGAATCTTTTAATCCTATTCTTTCAATAACTCCCGATACAATTACTCTCTCATTAGGCATTTCATACATTTGAAACTTTAGTGATGAACTACCTGCGTTAACTGCTAGTACAATATTCATTCTATTTCTCCTTTTTATCGATGCTTATTTTAATAATATGATGTGGAACTTGATTCTCAACTTTTGGTGGTGTCATATAATCTTTACCATACATTTGGCTTAGTACAGCATCAGAATTTCTAGATACGCGGAATACTTTGTCTTCAAATTGATGTTTAACACTAGGGAAAACATCAGTTTTTAAAACAGGTGTGTGAGTATATCCATTAAAAGTCCATGTAACATTTAGCGATCCATATTTGCTATTGGCATTTTTCTTTTCATATCTAATTCCATGATTATATAAACGTTTTGTAAAGAAACGAGAATCAATCTTTATTAAATCCAACAATATTATTACCGGCATTAATATTATACTATAAGTTTGTGCAAGATAGTGTTTAAAAGGTGTTTCACTTATCCCACTGAAGATAAATATGTCAATGAATATTCCATTATCTTGTAAGCGGTTAGTAATTAAGGTCTTTTCTTCGATATGTGTACCCTTCGCCTTAATTTTCATAGCTGGAGTTAAAGTATTATATTTATCATTTGTCTCATAACATTGAAAGTAATAATCTTCACTTAAATCCTCATTTAAGGCATCTATTAATTTAGTATAGTCTTCACGTTCCATAAAAATGTCAATATCATCATCCCATGGAATAAAACCATTGTGTCTAATTGCCCCAAGTTCACTTCCATAGGCAAGTGTATAATCAAGATTGTATTTATTAATAATGCGATCAAACTCCACTACAATATCTAATAAAATCTCTTGAACATCTTTAACTGTAATAACAGTTCCATCTTCATTCTCTTGTAATATGTATTCTTTCATTATAATCTTCCTTTTTAGTCAATTTAAAAAGTACTATTAAATAGTACTTAGTATATTATATTATATAATAAAATTTCCTTTATCGAAAATCTTTACTTTACTTCCATCATGTTTTAGACCAACGATAGTCATATCTTCGCTTCCAAACATAAAGTCCACATGGTTAATTGATGAATTATAACCAAATTTCTTAAGTTCTTCTTCACTCATCTCAGTACCACCAATAATATTCATTGGATATGCAGCACCAAGTGCTAAGTGACAAGAAGCATTTTCATCAAATAATGTATTGTAGAATAGTATTCCACTATTTTGAATTGGTGAATCATGTGAAATTAAAGCAACTTCTCCAATATGACGACTTCCTTCATCTGTATTTAGTAATTCTAGTAATTTCTCTTCATTCTTCTTAGCTGAAGATTCAACTACTTTTCCATCTTTAAATACAAGTTTAAAGTCTTCAATCAGTACACCTTGATAATCTAGAGGTTTAGTTGAATAAACTACTCCATCAACGAAATCTCTGTGTGGCATAGTGAATGTTTCTTCCGTAGGAATATTAGGATTAAATACTTGTCCATTCCCTGCTACTTCAGCTCCACCTGCCCAACGATGATTATCAGCTAAACCAACGTGTAAATCTGTACCTAAACTATTAGTAAAGTGTAGTGATTTAAAGTTGTATTCATTTAATTTATTGTTATGTACTTCTAATTGTTTATTATGTTCTCTCCAAGCAACAACTGGATCGTTATCTGCACTTACTCTAGATGCACTTAGTATTGCATCCCAAAGCTTATCTACAGCAACTTGATCTTCATCATCCGGGAAGACTAAATTAGCCCATCCCACGCTTGGTATAGCAACTAGCGACCATTGACCATGATTGCCCATTGAATAGTCTCTATAACGCTTAAAAGCAGCTCCAGACGCTTTTGTCTGTGCAGCCATCTTATTAGAATCTACTTCAGAGAAAACTCCTGGTACATCATCTAAGATGTTTAAACGAGAAACTTTTTCACTAATGAAGTAATCATATTGATCAATTCTATATTGTGGAATCGTTTCAAATTCTTTAATATCAGCGTTCATAAAGTTAATTTTAGTCATTTCATCATCATGCCATAATATATGAACAAACTTAGCTCCATATTCATAACATGCTTCAGCACACATTCTTGCAAACTTAGCTGATTCTAATGATGCCGTAATAACAACTGGCTGACCATCTTTAACATTGATACCAGTATTAACAGCTAAATCAGCATATTTTCTTAATATACTATCATCAATATTTTTAAATATCATAATTTCTCCTCTTATAAACCGTATGAAATTGGTAGCATTGCTGCCCCGATAACACCAGGTTGATCTAAACTAGCTAATTCAACCTTAACATCTCTCATACCCTCATGTACAAATGTATTGTAGTAAGCTTGTACCTTATCGAAATAATGTGCATGTCCCTTACTCACACCACCACCAATTACAAACATATGTGGATCAGCAACATGAGCAATTGCAGCCATCATTTGCGCAAACTTACGAGCCATATCATCTACTAATGCTATAGCTTTTTCATTTCCAGCTTGTGCTAATTCAAATAATTGTTTTGCATCTTCAACATCACTAGCAACTTCAATCTTAGCACGACGTGCAAGAGCAGTACCACTAGCTTCGTTTTCAACAGCACCAAGTGCTAAATGATTAATTTTTTGGCCGTTATCTGTAACGATAATATTTGCTATTTCACCAGCATAGCCACTCTTTCCAGATACTACTTTACCATTTACAACTAACGCTCCACCAATACCAGTAGAGTGAGTAATATAGTAAACAATTGGATTACCTTTTCCAATACCAACAACTGCTTCCGCAAGTCCAGCAACGTTAGCATCATTATCCATAAATACAGGCATACCTAATGCATCTTCAAGTGTTTTAGCTACAGGGTAATCTTCAAACCCTTTTAAATTAGTTGCTAAAGTAATAACTCCACGTTCAGTATCTACTGGACCAGGAATTCCTAATCCAAGTCCTTTTGCTAGTTGATAATCACTAATAGACTTGACCATTTCGATAATATTACCTAAAACAACTTTTGGTCCAGATTGGGCATTAGAGTCGCGAATAAACTCCTCTAATACCTCTCCAGATCTAGTAACCTTTGCAACTCTTACTAAAGTACCACCTAAATCCACTCCAATATAAGTTTCCATAGTTACCTCCTATTATTTAACTTCAATAATTTTCATCATGTTAGTTGCGCCTTCTCCTGAAGGATATCCTGCAACGATGATTACTTGTTTTCCTGCATCGATTCCAAAATCTTTTGCAATTTTTTGAGCTAATCTCTCATCATTTCCATCTTCGTTTTGTTCATCACTTACTACTGGATATACTCCCCAGCTTAAGTTTAAACTTCTTTGAGTTTCAACATCAAATGTTACAGCGATAATTGGTACTCTTGGACGGAATTTAGATAATCTTTTAGCTGTTGTACCACTTTGAGTAAAGGCAATAATTGCTTCTACATCACTTAAGTTGTACGCAGTATCAGCTACAGAAATACCGATTGAATCTTGAATTGTCGGCTGACTTGTACGTTGTGCACGACGTAGTAAATCTTCATATGGCATAATTTCTTCCATAGTTGTTGCAATTGTAGCCATAGTATTAACTGACTCTAGTGGGTATAATCCTGCCGCACTTTCACCTGATAACATTACAGCATCTGAACCATCTAAGATTGCATTTGCAACGTCTCCAGCTTCAGCACGTGTAGGTCTTGGATTTTCCATCATTGACTCTAACATGTGAGTTGCTGTAATTACTGGTTTACCTAATTCATTAGCTAATTTGATCATTTTCTTTTGGTAGATAGGTACTAGTTCAAAACTAATTTCAACACCTAAGTCTCCACGAGCAACCATTACTCCGTCTGACACTTCTAAGATTTCTCTTAAGTTGTCATAACCTTCTTGGTTTTCGATCTTAGGAATAACTTGAATGTGATCTGCACCTTCATCTTTAATAATTTCTTTAATTTCTAAAATATCTTGTTTTCTTCTTACGAATGATGCTGCAAGATAGTTTGCACCTTGTCTACATGCAAAACGAATGTCCGCTTCATCTTTCTCTGAAATAAATGGCATTGATAAGTAAACACCTGGAACGTTAACTCCTTTACGAGTTTTAATTTTTCCTGGGTTTTCTACACGACAAACTAGTCTGTCTTCATAAGCTTCAGTAATAGTTAGACGCATTTTTCCATCATCGATTAATAATACGTTTCCTGCTTTAACATCTGCATACATTTCTTTAACGTCAATAGTGAATCGCTCTTTGTTTCCCAGAACTTCTTCAGCTACAACTTCTACTATATCGCCTTTTTCAAAGTCGATTGAATCATTTTCCATAATCCCACAACGAATTTCTGGTCCTTTAGTATCGATTAAGATCGCTAAGTTTGTTCCTAAGTCTTCGTTAACTTGTTTGATAGTGTTAATTCTATCTAAATGACTTTCTTGTGTCTCATGTGAGAAGTTTAAGCGAGCAATATTTACTCCTGCAAGTGCTAATTTTTCAATCATTTCATAACTTTTAGTTGATGGTCCGATTGTTGATACGATTTTTGTTTTTCTAATTTGTAACATAATTCCTCCTATTGAATTAAACCAAACGTTTTTGTAACTCATAAACGTATTCTTTACTTACTCCCTCAAATTCAAATGCTTCTTCAATTGGCATTGATGAAACTTGGCCATTAATATACCCCACTGAATGACCGTATGTACCTTGAGTTAGTAACTCTACTGCATAATCACCAAATCTAGTTGCTAAAATTCTATCAAAAGCAGTTGGTGAACCACCTCTTTGAATATAGCCTAGAACTGTTGATCTTCCTGAAAATGATGTTTGTGCTGAAATCTGAACAGCAAGGTCTTCAACATCTGTAAGTTTTTCACTAATAACTAATACAGCATGTCGTTTTTTTCTAACCACATCAAGTTCTTTTAAATAATCCATTGTAGCTTGTTGATCATAACCAGTTTCAGGTGTAATAACTAGCTCTGCTCCTGTCGCAATCCCAGCGTAAAGAGCAATATCTCCACAATGATTTCCCATAACTTCTACCACAGAACATCTGTGATGAGAAGATGATGTATCTCTTAATTTGTCGATAGCTTCAATAGCAGTGTTTAATGCTGTATCAAAGCCAATGGTTTGTTCAGTACCAGGAATATCGTTATCGATTGTTCCAGGTATAGTTGCAACCTTTACTCCAAATTTTGATAAAGATAAAGCACCACGATATGATCCATCTCCACCAATTACAATAATAGCGTCTATCTCATGTTTTCTAATAGTTTCTAAAGCAAGCTCTTGAACAGCTTTCTCTCTAAAACCTGGCACACGAGCACTACCTAATATCGTCCCACCTTGGACAATAATACCACTGACATCTGTTGGACGTAACTCAAATACATCTCCATGTATTAAGCCTAAATATCCATCTCTAATACCCAAAACTCTTATATCACGAGCATTCGCTGACCTGGTAACAGCTCTAATGGCTGCGTTCATCCCAGGAGCGTCTCCACCCGATGTTAAGACTGCAATTGTTTTGATCATATCTATGCCTCCATCGTTATAAATTATACCAAATAACCTAGTATATGTACACTAAAAAAACAATCTAAATAATATATTTAGATTGTTTTTCTTACAAGTAAACTCTACGATTTTTACCAATTAAGTTTATTTCTTTACTTGTCATTCTTATACGCTCTAATAGTCTTTGTGAAGCTAGATTATTAACAAGTCTTTTGTTATTAACAGCGTAATAATTGAATAATTCATCCATACTTAGATTACTAGTATAAAAACATGTTTTATTTGATTCCATACGATAATTAAGGATTGAAAGAAGGATATCATCTCTTAACCAATCACTAACACCTTCACTACCAATATCATCTAAGACTAAGACATCAACATTCTTTAATTTATAAAGTAAATCATCTATAGATTCTCTTTTTGATATCATTGCCTTTAGATCATTAGATAAGGTTGGCATATGTACAAAAGCTATTTTTTTACCAGATTTCGCTAAAACATTAGTAATTGCACTCATAAGGTATGTTTTACCTACCCCTACTTCACCATATATATAATAACCATGTCCATCAGGTTTGTCTAAGTAAGACATAATCTCTCCGACCTTCTCTAAATAAGTAATCGGCTCATCGGGATTTAATATTCCTTCAGTAGTAACATCAGCTAGTGAGTCAGGAAAGTGTCTTATAAGGTAGTTGTTTAAATAACTATCTTTACTCATTTTATATAGAGTGTGTTTACAAGGCACTAGCACTTTATTTAAAATACCATCATAAAATAAATCTTCATAGTAGCCACCATCAAGTAAGCACATCTCATCTACATTACATTTATCGGCAATATTTCTCGTTTGTATCCAATCATAAAATGTTTGAATATTAGCTTTTAAAAAGTTTTCATCAAGCTTGGCTTTACTAAGAAAATTAACTATTCGCTTGTCATCTTTGATTTCTTGATATAAGTAGTCACGTTTAGCTTGCATATCCTCATCAAGTATTATCGCTCTAACTGTTGCTCGTTCCATATTTCTCACCTAGCTTTCTAATTCTATCTCTAATTGCTTCTTCTTCCTCTTTTGTATACTCTTTCTCTTTTACTTCATTACTACGCTTAATAATTTCTTTAGTATTTTGTTTTGGACTATTATTAAATTGACTTAACTCTAACTGTCTAATAACATCATTCGCCTCTTCTAATGTTCTAACATTGAAGGCTTTCCATGTCCCAGCAACCTGTAGTACATAGTTTTTCGTTAAACGATTATTTTGTGTCTCCATAATATATTCAATCAAACGATTAATTACATCCCGATTTAGCTTCATATCAAATGCTAACTCTTCTAATAACTGCTTATTATATTGACTTACAGCAGCTCCATTTTGAAGATCTTGTAAAAAGACTGTATTTGGTAAATCATATTTATTTAAACTGTGTTTAATATCGCTCTGTTCTCTTTGAACTCTTTCAATTAACTTTTGTGTAACAAATTCCATCTTAGCATAATCTATGCTTCGATAAACTAAGGTTGCCATACGTAACTCACTGATTCCATAAAATAGCGCAAGCTCAGCAATTAAATTTAAGTTCTCCTTCGTTCTCAATTTCGATGGAAACTTAAGTTCGCTAGCATCACTTAAGAATAGATCAAAATTAAACTGATCATTAATAATTACTTCATCTTTATTTACAGATAAAACTTCTTTTAAATCTTCTTCGGAAAAATTATTATTATTAAATATTTTTCTTTCAGTAATATTACTATAGTTATTTTTTAAGACAATATTTTCCTTAAAGTCCATAACAAGAACATTGTACATATGCGTACCGATTATCTTCCTTAACTCAAGTCCATATACATAATGAGCTAGAAATTCATTAGGATATAAAGGACTATTTAAAACATGAATAAACTTATTCTCATCATTATGTTTAAAAGTACTAATTAAGCGGTACTTCTCTAACATTATGATCGCTCTTTCAATATCATCAATAGTTAAGCCAGTATAATTCACTAGATTACTATAATTAGTATGAATATTTAGATGATTAAAACTTAAGTATAGTGAAAGTGCATCAGCACCAATAATCGGCTGATACATTAATATTAATGATTTATAAAAAACTTCGTGTAGTTTAACATTGTTTTCTATTAAGTATTCATTCTCACCATAAATATGCATTTAATCACTACTTTCTATAATTTCTATAACTTTATTTACTTCATTTCTTAAGTCTTCTAAACTTGAATTATTATAAATAACAAAATCAGACTTACTAACTTTTAATTCAATTGAATATTGATGTTTTATTCTATCTAAAGCTTCATCTTTACTAAAGCCACGATATTTAATTAATCTTTCGATAATGTTCTTCTCATCAGAAACAACAGTGATAACATTATCGAAGATATCCTCAAAACCAGCTTCAAATAAGAGCGGAACCTCAACAAAGATTAAACCCTCATTTTTAATCATAAAATCAATGATTTCTTTTTTGACTAGAGGGTGAATCAAATTTTCTAATTTTATTTTCAAATCATTATTATTAAATATGTCATTAGCTAAAGACTTTTTATCTATCTCACTACTAATTTTATTATATAGTATTTCATTTACTTTTAGTCTAAAATCTTCAGCTAAATATAAATCACTGACAATTGTATCCGAACTAATGAAGGGATACTTTTCGCTGATAATTTTTGAAACTGTTGATTTTCCTGAACCAATCGTTCCTGTAATAGCTATTTTTTTATTTGACATTTTGGACATACATACGTTCCTCTTTGAGCAACTCTAATTTTAACGATTTCACTTCCACATACTGTACATTTTTCTTTATTACGATTATGTACTAATAAACTTTGTTGAAATAATCCTGTTACACCTAATGATGACGTATAAGATCTAATCGTTGTCCCGCCTGCCTCAATAGCACGTTCTAAAACGTCTTGAGTAAGTTTAATAATATTGTCAAAATCTTCTAAGTTAAGTTTATTGCAAATTGTTTCCGGATGAATTTTCGCTAAAAATAGTATTTCATTTACATAAATATTACCAATACCAGCTATTACATCTTGATCAAGTAAAAAAGCTTTGATATTAATCTTACGTCTTTTAGCTATCTCCATCAATGCTTCGGCAGTTAAATCAGGTGACCATGGTTCAAAACCAATATTACTTAATACTTCCATTTCAGCATCTTTTGGATATAGATACATTTTTCCAAATTTTCTAACATCATGATAATGCATTTGACCACCATCTTTAAGATTAAAGATTACGTGAGTATGCTTATCCTTTTTAGTAACTTCATCATAAATATAATATTTACCTTCCATTCTTAAGTGTGATACTAGATTATAATTACTTAAGTTAAAGATTATGTATTTTCCACGACGGTCTACTTTTATAATTTTTTCATTTACTACTTGTTCACTAAAGTCATCAAGATCAGGATGTGCGATGATATTATCCCAATAAACTTCTACATTAGCAATTTCTCGCTCATTAACTAATGTATTTAATAATTGAACAACGGTTTCTACTTCAGGTAGTTCAGGCATTATAGATCATACCAATCTTTAGCAAGAGATCCTTCACTTACAAGTGGTACTTGTAATTTCATCGCTGTGATCATTTCCTCTTCAATAATTGTCTTCATTTCTTCGACTTCACTTTCAAGAACATTAAAGATTAATTCGTCATGAACTTGCAAGATCATCGTTGATTTAAGATTCGCTTCACTAATACGCTTATCAATCTTAACCATGGCAATCTTAATTAAATCAGCCGCACTACCTTGAATTGGTGCATTCATTGCCGCACGTTTACCAAAGCTTCTAACCATAAAGTTACTACTCTTAATCTCAGGTATCTCTCTACGACGATTAATAATTGTACTTACATAGCCAAGTTCCTCACATTTAGCTATAACATCATCCATATAAGTTTGAATTTCAGGATAAGTCGCTAAATATTTTTCAATATATTCTTTAGCCTCAGATCTTTTAACTCCTAATTGTTCTGCTAATCCGAAGTCACTAATACCGTAGATAATACCAAAGTTAACTGCTTTTGCTAATTCTCTATCTGTCTTACTTGCTTCTTCTAAATGGAAAACATCCATAGCTGTTTGTGAGTGAATATCTACTCCGTCATTAAAGGCTTTAATTAACTGTTTAACGTTAGCCAAGTGAGCCAGTAATCTTAATTCAATTTGAGAATAGTCATAAGCCATTAAGTAACTATCTTCATCAGCAATAAATGCTTTTCTAATCTCACGAGCATCTTCATCTCTAACTGAGATATTTTGTAAGTTAGGCTCAGTTGATGAAAGTCGTCCTGTTTGTGTTTTAGCTTGATGATAGATTGTATGAATTCTTCCATCATCTTTGATAAACTTTTGCAGTCCTTCAGCATATGTACTATATAACTTTTGGAATTTACGTTGTTTCATAATTAATTCAATAATTGGATGCGAGTCATATAATTTTTCTAAGACATCTACAGCCGTAGAACGTTTTTTGATTTGAGTTAATCCTAAATCATCAAATAATACTTCCGCTAGCTGTTTCGGTGAATTTATATTAAATTCTTTATCTGCTAATGCATATATTTCCGCAGTAACATCATCGATAATAATCTTTGTCTTATCTGCAATATCAACAATTATATCCTTACTAACTCTAATACCTTTATATTCCATCTTAAATAATATTTTACTTAATGGAAGTTCTACATCATAGTATAAATATTCCATATCTTTTTCAATAATTTCTTTTCTGATTTCTTTGTTAGCTGCCAATAATTCACTTGTATTTTGAGCTAATTGTTCAATGTCTAAGTCATCACTATCTAAGTCAATGATAACTCCACCATACTTAGCATTAAAGGCAGTCCATTCTGTAATTGAATTATCAGATAAAAATGCTGAGATCATTAAATCTTCAGATACACCTGAAAATTCAATGCTTTCACGTTTAAATAAGTGATATAAAAACTTAGAATCATATACTATCTTACTAAGATCTGATTTTAGATAGTTTAAAAGATCTTCATCTTTAAATAAATTCTCTTTGCTAATTACTTCAACCTTATCTTCACTTGCTATTATTAAGTTTAATAATTTAGCATTTTGATAATCTCCAACTGTATTAGCGAATACCACATTATCTGCTTTTAGTAAGTCAAAACTAATTTTTTCTTTTTCTTCATAATGAAACTTCTCTACTTCAATATCTTCATAGATATTATCACTAATATCATTAGCTTGACGATTCATTTCATACTGACGATAAAACATATATAAATTTTGATAATCAATATCTAGTTTAAAATCGTTATGTGTATATTCTAAATCCATATCAGTCTTGATTGTTGCTAATACTTTTGATAATTTTGCTATTTCAACATTGTTTTCAACATTTTCTTTTTGTTTTCCTTTTAACTCTTCAGTACTAGCTAAAAGAGTTTCTAAGGTATCGAATCTCTTAACTAATTTTAAGGCAGTAACTTTACCGATGCCTGGAATACCAGGAATATTATCGGCACTATCGCCCATCATTGCTTTTAAATCTATTATTTGATCAGGTCTAACTTCATATAATTCTTCAAAGTTATCCATATTAACGTGTAGAATATCTGAAACACCTTTTCTCATTAACATTAAATTTGTATTATCATCAACAAGCTGTAACATATCTTGATCACTAGTTAAAATGATCATTTCCATATCATCAAATTTCTTTGAGAATGAGCCAATAATATCATCTGCTTCAAATCCACTTATTTCAAGTCTTGGAATATTAGCAGCATCAATTAACTCTCTAACAGTTTCAAACTGTTCAACAAGCTCTTCTGGCGCCTTACTTCTGTGTCCCTTATAATCATCAAACATCTCATGTCTAAACGTTTTATCTTTAGTATCAAACGCCACTAAAATATGATCTGGTTGAATTTCCTTTATCGCATTACTCATCATATTATTAAACGCTACTACAGCATTTGTATACTTTCCATAAGATGTCTTAAGGATTCTACCAAACGCAGTTGCATAGTAAGCTCTAAACAACAGTGAGTTACCATCTATTAATAAAAATTTTTCCATACTACCTCCACTTATTAAAAGAGTAATTTTTCAATTACTCTGTTATTTCTATTTCATTACTCATACTTAATGATTTAAGCACTTGTAAATTCTCATTCATTATTGAAATGTAATCAACATTATTTTCAATATCTTTCTTTGATCTTGAAGATAAACTTGATACATAAACTAATTCTAAATCTAATTCTTCCTTAAGCGTGTTCGCTAAGTCCATAATGTCTTTATCTAAATCTTCCTCTACAATTAAGTGTCTTACTCCATCATTAATTAGTCTTGATTTAATAATTTCTAATTGAGCATTTGTCGGTAAATTACCATATTTAGATAATATGATTGGCGATATCGACATATTATAGTTTGCTGAGAAACTAGTGAATGCCGGTATCATACTTGCTAATGGAAGATTAATATTTCTTAATTCAGCATAATTAGCATCTAAATACGCTAACTCCATCTTAACCTCATCAAAGTTTTTTTGATAATAACTTGTATTGTCCGGGTCAACTTCAATAAAGTAGTTTAGTACTTGATTTGCCATACTAGTCATCATAATTGGATCTAGCCAAAGATATGGATCATTAGTATAAGTATCCACATTTTCAAATAATGGATTCTCATAATAATTACTTTCCACCATTACATCAACGCCATCAATATTAGCCATCGTGTATCTTTGAAAAGGTAGAACTGCCCCTTTAGAAGCTAAATCAAATACATCAGGGGTATAATCAGCAATATCTTTACTTATTGTATCTACATAAGGTTCTAATCCACCGATTGTAAATATCGTATCAGCTGATTTTAAAATTTCTTTATAATCATCTACTAATGTGGCACGCATAACATTTTCTCCATTAGATAGATTAATCGTATTTACATAGTCCTTGCCAATTCTCTCAAGTAAGTATTGAACTGGGTATACTGTATATCCAAGATCAAGGCTTCTTTTTTGACAAGATACAAGAATACTAAGCGAAAGTGTTAGAACTAATACTAATTTAAATAATCTCTTCACTAAAATCCTCCTCTAAACTTTCTGTTTTTACTTCTATATTTTTCTTAACATTTGAAACTGCTCTTAAACTAACATAAATCGGCATTGCCAACATTACACCTACAACTCCAAAGACGGCACTTCCAACAAATACAATTAAAAGTGATGCTAGTGGTTCAACTTTAACACCTTTTTTATAAATCAATGGAGATGTTACATACCCATCTACCTGTGATGCTAACATTACTAATCCAGCTAAAATTATTAAGTTTGAAAGTGGAAGAGTTAAGCCAGTTAATATACCGATAACGGTAACGATCATTCCACCAACATATGGAACTAATGTTCCAATAACAACATATAATAAGCCAATCATTAAGTAAGCCTTATGGCCCATGATAAAGTAGATCGCTGTATACTCAAGAAAATAAACTAACATTAGCAGTAGTGTTGACCTTACATACATTTCCATATCGACATCAATTGCCTCTAAGTATTCTGGAAAGTTAGGCGATATTTTTAATGAGAGCCTCTTTACTGTATCTTTAAATTTTTGAAAGTCGGATAACATATAAAGTGTTATCGTTATTGTAAATAAACTAGTAGTTAATACATTGAATGAAGCACTTATGATATTCGTTATAAATGTTCGCATAAAATCTAAAGCACTATTTTGAATAGCTGCAAAATTACTCTCTAATCCATTGATCATATTAGCTAGAATTCCTGAGGAATCTTTAGCATGTTCTGAATACCATGTTACAATCTGATTTATTGAATTGCCTATTGAGTTTAAGAATATTGTAAACTCTTTATAAAACATTGGAAATAGTGTTACAACTATTAAGATAATTATCGCAATAATAATTATAAGAATTAAGGTGATTGCAATTGGTTTTTTAATCCCCTTATTTTCCATAACCACTACCAAGGGATTAAGTATATACGCAATAACAAATCCGTAAATAAATGGCTTTAGTGCTGTAAATGATGTCTTTAATAGACTTGTCCATACATTCCAAGTTAAGGAGATTAAATATACCGCTAAAAGAATTAATACTACTTTAACGATAGTAAATAATCTAGACTCCTCTTTAAAGAAACTTTTAACTTTCTCTACATTGTTCATAATATCCTCTATTCTAGTAACGATTACTTAATGAAGCTCTTTTACCTTTTATTCTCTGTTCATAAATTTCTTTGTCGATATTATACTTCTTGATTAAAACGCCTATAAAAATAAATAGTGTACTAAATAATAATGTATAAACTAAGTACGTGCTTAAATATATTGAAAATGATAAGTTAACACCTACAATAATAGTATAGTATAAATACAGTAATATTTCCTTTACAAAGACCACTGATAGTATAGTAAAGAACAGCTCAATAATCGTGTAGTTAACACGTGTTGCCCACGCTTTTGCTATTAGGACACTAATTAAATATACCACTGTATTTATGTACATTGCATCAATATTAAATAAGTCCATAATAAACCCACAAGCTATAGCAGTCATTATTGACTTAAAGAGTGGCTCTTTGTAAGTAACCAATATTAGTGTGATAAAGAATAAATTGGTACCTACACTATTTAAACTAGCTACAAACCCTACTCCAATAAAGCTCGCTATTATTATGTCAGCTATAAACGCCAAGGCTAAAAATAAAATACTAATCATTGTTAGATCCTACAACAACAAATACGTTTTCAAAAGATGAAAAGTTTGCATTTGATTTAACTAGGATATGACTTCCTAATTGATTAATTGAATCTTCCATCACTGATATTTGACCAACTTTGATACCTGCAGGAATAAGTCCTCCTGCCCCTGATGTTACAACGTTATTGCCAACTTCAATATTATCGTTAGTATCTAGTAAAGATAATACAAACGCATTATTATCACTATCATATTCATCAATTATCGCTTCAACATATTCATTATCACCAAGGTCAATCTTTACAGCAACCTTAGATGTTTTATCAGGACTTATTAATAAGCGCACGATACTTGTATTATCACTTACACTTTCAATACGTCCAATTAGACCTTCAGGAAGAATTACTGCGTCATTTACCGCAACATTACTTGTTGAGCCCACATTGATTTTAATCGTATTGTTCCAACGGTTAAAATCTCTAAATATAACTCGTGAGGATACTAAGTTTAAAACAGAGTTATTATCCTTAAATTCTAGCATATCATTCAACTCTTTATTCTTCTCTTCTAACTCCTTTATATATGCTTCTTGTCTACCATATGACAATTGATTTTCTTTAAGTAATTGATTCTCTTTTGTGATACTATCAAGATTCATTATTTCATCAAATTTTCCATTTACATTATTAATAGGCTTCTCAAACAGTGTATATCTTACTGCAGTAACAAGATTAAAAACACCTTCATTTATATTGGATATAAAATTAGGCTTAATCATTGATAATACTATCGTAAAGCTGAATATTATAACTAATATCCAAATTAACACTTTCTGAAATCTATTGACGTTTTTCATCTTACCACCTATTACATTATAGCAAATTTCATATCGTATTACACGTTAATTATTATGTATGCATAATACTATATACAGAGTTACTTGTAACAATTAAATGGTCAATTAACTGGATTCCAACTAAATCTCCTGCTTCTTTAATAACTTTTGTAATCTTTAAATCTTGAGTCGATGGTGTTACATCAGTAGATGGATGATTATGAGCACAGATTATGCTGGTGGCATTATTTTTAATCGCAAATTTGAAGATATCTCTCGGGTGAACAACCGCCATATCAACTGTTCCAATAAACATAATCTTATAATCAATTATTACATTTTTTGTATTTAGACAAACAACTAAGAAATGTTCATTTTGAAGATAGCCAATCTCAGCCTTCATAAAATCATGTAGTGATTTAGGATTATTAACAACACTCCTATTTTTAGCAACAGCTAAGTTAGCCCGTTTACTAAGTTCAAAGCAAACTAGTATATCTAACGCTTTCGCAAGTTTGATACCTTTAATCTTCATTAAATCATCTAAACTAATTGTCGCCAAATTATTCATTGGATAATTATCTAAGACTTCCTGAGATAATGTCAAAACTGATTTACCTTTAAATCCAGATCTTAAGACAAGTGCTAATAGTTCACTGTCACTTAGCGCCTGTAGTCCCAAGTGTTGAGCTTTTTCACGTGGTCTTAAATCTTTATTTATCTCCCTTACTTTTATAGTATCCCTCCTTGATAAATAATAAACGAAGCAAAGATGAATGGAATAAACTTAATCTTATTAACTTTAAATAATAAGCAATATAGTAATGCTAAAAAACTGGCAATAAGTAAAACATTACTTACAAAATAGAGTCCATATCTTGATATTAATAATAAACTAATTAAAATATCAGCTCCACCTACATAGTCTTCAATATACTTATAAAGTATCAGTGTTAGTAAAATACCAAGATATGCCATCGGATAAGAAAAATCCACTATCAAAATTAAATATCGATAGTGAATTTCACCATACTTAATATCTTGAACTGACATAATTAATAATCCAATAAGACTTAGGTAGTTAGCGACCCCAAGATAGTTTGATTCCTGGTAGTTGAACATAACCACGTTTACTAGTTAATAGCTTGTATACAGCAACAGTTGCAGCTACTCCGACAATTATAGCTAGACCAGTATTCATAAACTTACACCTCCTATTTAAGTATATGAATATATTAGTAAGCCACCTAAAAAGGATGACTAACGTCATCCTTAAGTTTAAGTTTCTAGTAATCCGTAACCACCTTGGTCACGTTTATATACTAAGGCAACTCGGCCTGTTTCATCGTCTGTGTATAAGAAGAATGTATGACCAAGCATTTCCATTGTAATGATTGCTTCATCTAATGTCATAACTTCTGCATCAATAGTTTTTGTACGAACTAGCTCTTCAACAACTTTAGTTTCTTGAGCTATTTCTAAGAAACTTTCCACTAAACCTTCTTTGTGGTGATCAGATAAACGAGATTTATGTTTTCTGATTTGAGATTCTAATTTATCTAAGGCAATATCTATTGCTGAATAATAGTCATCAGCTACAGCTTCTGCACGTAGTAGGCCAATTTTACTTGTTACTGTAACCTCTACTTTGTGATAAGCACTGTAGATTTTTACTAAAACATTTGCAACGGTATCCTCGTCGATAGCAATGTACTTGTCTAAGAACGATAATTTCTCCTCAGCACGAGTTAACATACCATCAGTTATAACTACATTTTTTCCACGAACATTTACTTTCATAATGAATACCTCCTATATATGTATATATTCATTATAACCTAAATTGTAAGTATTTGCATTTACAATAACATTTTTTGAAATATAAAAGCCTAATAATTTAATATGGGATAGAAAAT
>CAYTTS010000018.1:0-19477 GCA_964440875.1 uncultured Erysipelothrix sp.
TGAAGAAGTAATAAAATAAAACATTTTAAAAGGTAACCTATCAGTTACCTTTTTTTGTTATTGTGGTATACGAACTTTGAAACTTGTCTCATCATTCTCACTAACTACATTTATACTACCTTTATGGTAGAGGATAATATGTTTAACTATCGCTAAACCAAGGCCACTACCACCGGTTTTTTTATTTCTGGAAGAGTCAACACGGTAAAATCTTTCAAATAAACGTTCCTGATCTTTAAACGGAATTACTGGACCACTGTTTGTGACATTGATTATTAAGTCATTCTCATCCTTCTTAATCTCAATATTTATATAACCACCATCATAGTTATACTTAAGCGCATTATCAATTAAGTTTGATAATAATTCCTCTATCATCGTAACGTTAGCTTTAATATCAAAATCATCTATATCCTTATTAACACTTATTTCTTTTTTCGTTAAACGCTTGTTGAAACTTAATAGTATATCTTCAGCAGTATCCTTGATATTGAAAACTTCAAAATTATATTGAATTCCATCTTCATCAAACTCTGAAAGTTTGATAATATGGTCAATAATTTCTAATAGTCGATTACTCTGATTAAATATTTTTTCTCCAAACATAACGATATCTTCACTTTTAACCATATTATTAGCCTGAAGTTCAGCTAAACCTTTAATACTAGTTAAAGGTGTTTTTAGTTCATGAGAAACATTGGCTGAAAACTGTTCTCTTTGTTTTTGGTTTTTAACCTCATCACTAACATCAACGAATAACAATATCGCAACATCATCTTCTAATATTCTAGTATGACTTAAATAGACTTGATAAAGACTATCATTTAATTCCATTTTATATGTGGAACTTTGTGATCTTAAGGCATCTTGAATCTTCTCTAATAATTTACGATCATTAATATATCTAAAGATACTATTTCCAACCTCATAGCTATCTAGGTTAAACATTTCAAGAAAAGCTTGATTAGCTAGAAATATATTTAACTGTTGATCAACGATCATAAATCCTTCCTTCATTGAATTTAAGATTGTATTAATAGTTTCTTTACGTTTATTTACTCTAATTGTTTGTCTTTTAATCTCACTCTTTTGAGCACGCATCGTATTAAAATACATATCTAACTCTTTATATGGTGAGTCTAAGGCTGAATTTAAGTCAGCTTTTTCAATTGGCATAATAATATTATGTGTTAAGCGCTTCGTAATAAAATTCGCAAGAATAATTATTATTAATAGAGCCGAAATAGTAAATGGTAACATCATAAATACTAGGGAGTAAAAACTTTGCATAGAGTTAGAGACTCTTAAGATATCACCACTATCTAATCTAATCGCATAGTAATAAGTCTTCTCCATAAAACTATCAGAATAACGCTCAACTTCTCCATAACCTTTATCTAATGCCTCTATTACTTCAACTCTATCTGCATGATTTTCTAAATCATCCTTATCACGTTTATTATCAAAGATTATTTCACCATCATTTTGAATGATCGTAATTCTAGCTTGCGAGACAATTGGATTTAATTCGACTTCACTAGTATTAATATTTATTGTTTCTGCCAAAAATACTGCTTGATCTTTAGTAATTGATATAGCTTTACGTTTATCTATGTCATAGTATAAAAAACTAGTTCCTAAACTAAATAAGATAACACTAATTAATACGAGTAGTAGGGCAGACCTTCTAATCTTCTTAGTCATTAGAATCCCCAATCTTATATCCAATACCTCTTACTGTTTGAATATATTTTGACGCGCTAAGTAAATTCTTTCTTAAAGTACTTATGTGGATATCTAAGGTTCTACTTTCACCCTCAAAATCATAGCCCCATATTTTCTCTAATATTTTTTCTCTACTTAAAACAATATTTTGATTATTTAATAAATATTCTAAAAGTTCAAATTCTTTATTTGTTAGTTCTACTTTCTCACCATTGACAAGAACTACATATTTTTCTTTATTTAAAGTCAACTCTTTAAAACTTAAGATATTTTCTTTTTTACTTCTTCTTAAGCGAGCTTTAATTCGTGATACTAACTCTAAAACACCGAATGGTTTAACGATATAATCATCTGCCCCTAAGTCTAAAGCCTTAACCTTATCTAACTCACTACCTTTAGCAGTTAACATTATTATCGGTGTATCAGTGTAGCCACTAGTAGCTCTTAATTTCGCTAATATTTCTAGCCCATTCTCTTCTGGTAACATAATATCTAAAAGAATTAAATCAATCTCACTAGACTTTAAATTTGCTGATAAAAAATCTTTATAACTTTCATAACCTAAACCATTCATTTGATTTGAGTTTAAAGTATAAAGAACTAATTCTCTAATATCTTGATCATCTTCAATTATTACTATATTAACCATAAATTCCTACTTTCCAGTTGCGAAAAATACAACAGAGTTAACAATATTTACACAACGATCGCCACATCTTTCAAAATATTTAGCAATCATATACATATCTAAGCGACTTGCCTTAGCTTCTCTTGTCTCCATCATATCATCTATTATTTTACTCTTCAATTCAAGTAAGCCATTATCAACTTTATCATCATAAAGTACAACAGAATTAGCTAAGTCTATATCCATATTCATTAGTGAATCAATACTATCCTTCAACATCTTAATGACATCCTTTGACATCTTGATTAAATCTTTCTCATAAGCAAACTCACTATGACTATATTCTAAAACAATTTCACTAATATCAGTTGCGTAATCTCCAATTCTCTCTAAATCAGTTACAATCTTTAAGCTTGCCGAAAGAAATCTAAAATCACTTGCCACAGGTTGTTGTCTTACTAATAATGAATAACATAAAGATTGGATGTCCTTTTCCATTATATTGATTCTTTCGTCATAGTCAATAATTTCTTGTGCTAAAACTAAATCATATTCACTTAAAGCACGCATCGCTTTAATTAAAGCCTCTTCACATAAGAGTGCCATCTTAGCAATCTCATTTTTAAGAACAACAAGCTGTGTATCTAATACTGTTTTCATTAACCAAACCTCCCTGTAATATAATCCTCAGTTCTTTTATCACTAGGATTTGTAAAAATCTTTTCACTACTATTTACTTCAACTAACTCACCATTCAAGAAGAAAGCACACTTATCACTAATACGAGCTGCCTGCTGCATATTATGAGTTACAATTACAACCGTGTACTTATTCTTTAACTCCATTATCAATTGTTCTATCTTAGCTGTTGAAATTGGATCTAGAGCACTTGTAGGCTCATCCATTAGAATTACTTCAGGCTCAATAGCTAAAGCTCTAGCAATACAGACACGCTGTTGTTGACCACCTGAAAGTGACAGGGCACTCTTATGAAGACGATCTTTAAGTTCATCCCAAATTGCCGCATCTCTTAATGCTTTCTCAACTATTTTATCTAAATCAGCTTTCTTACTAACACCATGTGCTCTTGGACCAAAAGCTACATTATCATAAATACTCATTGGAAATGGATTAGGTTTTTGAAATACCATACCGACACGTTTTCTAAATAACTCTAAACTAGCTACCGATTTAATATCTTCACCATCTAAGGCAATTAAGCCTTCAATACGACAAGTATCTACTAAATCATTCATACGATTAATTGATTTTAATAAAGTTGTCTTACCACAACCACTAGGTCCAATAAAGGCCATTATTTCATTTTCTTCAATATCCATATTAATATCTTTTAATGCTTGAAAATCTCCATACCATAAATTTATATCTTTGATTTTAATCTTCATAAACTGATCCTTTCATTAACTTATTCGTTAATTTTTTTGATGTAATGTTCATAATTAATACAACTATAAGTAATATTACCGCTGTTGCGTAAGCCTCATTTGTATTAAAGCCTTCACTTGATAAAGCCCACATATGTATTGCCAATGTTCTACCTGATGATAGAAAACTATCAGGAATCTTTGCCACACTTCCTAAAGTGTAAATAAGAGCCGCCGACTCACCAACAATTCTTCCAATTGATAAGATAACACCTGATAAGATACCTGCCGCAGCTGATGGTAGAACGACTTTAAATATCATAAATAACTTACTAGATCCCATCGCAAGAGCTGCCTCACGGTATGAATCTGGAACATCTAGTAAGGCTTCTTGAGTTGTTCTAATAATAAATGGAAGTGTCATAATTGCTAAAGTTAAGCTACCTGATACTAGTGAGTATGAGAGTGATAATGTTGTAACAAAGAACAAAAATCCAAACAAACCGTATATAATCGAAGGAATACCTGATAAGGCTTCCGCTGATATTTTAATAACTTTAGCCATCTTACTATCACTTCTAGCATACTCAACTAAATATATTGCTGTCGCAATACCAACTGGAAGCGCAATAATTAGTGTCATCAAGACGATATAAATCGTCGTGATTAAAGCTGGCATTAATGAAACGTTCTCACTAGTATATTCAAGAGAGAATAGTGATAATTTCAAATGCGGAACACCATTAATTAATATGAAAGCTAGTAAGTAGAAACTAAATGCTAAAACAATCGCAATACATATTCTAATGTAATATTTAAATAGAAAATCTTTCATTTAGTCCTCCTTTTTTAAAATCGTAAAGATACTATTAATAATTAATATTAAGATAAATAAAACTAAACCTGTTGCTATTAAAGCTTCACGGTGAAGTCCAGCAGCATATCCCATCTCAATTACAATGTTACCTGTCATCGTTCTAACACCCTTAAAGATATCAAAAGGTAATCTTATTAAGGCTTGATTACCAATTACCATAATAACTGCCATCGTTTCCCCAATTGCACGTCCAATAGCAAGAACTATCGAAGCTAAAATTGTTGATTTAGCTGATGGTACCATTATTGAATAAATCGCTTTTTCATGTGTTGCACCAAGAGCAATTGCATTCTCATATAAAGTTTTATTAACATTACTTAAGGCATACTGACTCATTGATATTATTGTTGGTAAAATCATCATCGAAAGTAAGAGTGAAGCACTTAAGATACTATTACCATTTCCATTAATACCTCTAACAAAAGGTACAATAACTAATAGACCAAAGAATCCGTAAACAACAGATGGAATGCCGGCCATTAGATCAACTAAAGAAAGTATTTTACTCTTATACTTTTTATTACAGTCATAACTTAAGTAAATAGCAGCTCCAACACCAATAGGTGCTGCTATTAAAATTGCATAAGAAGTTACATAAATACTCCCTAAAATCATTGGTAAAATTCCAAATGAAGCTGGATTGTCAGTTGGTAGCCACTCACTACCTAATAAAAAGTTTTTTAAACCAATTTTAGCTATTGCTGGTATCCCATTTGCAAATAAGAAATAGCAAATTAGTAAGATAGCCAAAATGGAAAAACAAGCAGCTATGATGAATATTTTTCTCATAGCCACCTGCATTCTCTTACTAGATAGTAATCTGTTATACAAATTACTCACTAATTAAAGTCTCCCATTCAGTGATTGCACCTGTATAGATTGCTTTTAAGTCTTCACTACTTAAATTTGTAATTGGGTTTTCTTTATTAACAATTACCGTAATTCCATCGATACCAATAACAATACCTTCTACCAGTTCAAGCTCTTCCGCTTTTAATTCACGGCTTGCCATACCGATATTGGCATTTTTATCAACTACTGCTTGAACACCAGCACTTGAATCAGTAGTTTGAATTTCAATTGTTGCATCACTATTAATTGCATTATATGCTTCTTTCAGTTTTTCTATTACTGGACTTACACTTGAAGAACCAGCAACAGTTATTTTCCCACTTACACCAGTATTTTCGTATGAGTAGTCAGAGTCACTTGCAATATAACCACTTTTCTCAACTACAGCTTGTCCTTCTTTAGATAGAATATATTTAATAAAGTCACTACTTAACTCATCTAAGTCATTATTTACAACGATATTGAATGGTCTTGCCACTTTATATGAACCATTTTTAATATTTTCAACACTTACTTCAACACCGTCAATTGCTAATCCTTTTATTGAGTCATTTAATGAACCTAAACTTAAGTATCCAATTGCATTTAGATCATTTTGAATATTACTCATCATAACATCTGTTTTATTTGCGATAATAGCTTCTTGTGTCGTATTATCTTTTCTATTACCAGACGCATCTTTTTCTTCAATTTTAACTAATTCGATAAAAGCAGCTCTTGTTCCACTACCATCTTCTCTTGAAACTACACTAATACTACTACTCTTATCAAAACCTTTATCTTGTGAACTACAACCAACTAGTACTAATACTGCTAGCATTATTAAACTTAATTTTTTCATTTTTCTCTCTCCTAATCTAAAACAATCTTAACAATGCATTGTAAAGTATCTATACAAACTTATGTAAAATATTTGTAAAATAAAAAAAAGGACCCCATAAGGGTCCCTGATTAAGTATTGAAACCTAATCACTAAAAAACTAGTAGTAAAAGTGCGAGGATTACTACGGATGATAAGTTCAACTTATCTGCGAAATGTCAATTAACTATTAAGTAGTTGGCGTAAATTAACAATTTTCACTGCTAATAAGTCATAGAAAATGCAATACTTATTAACCTTGTACTAATTATATTACTAAACTAAGATTAATTCCACATATTATTAGTTTTAATCCGTACTTATTTAATTAATCAATTTAGAAAGGTCGGAAATCATAATTTTAGTTGCGCTAATACCACCTGTTTCAATATACCAAGCAAAAGCATCTAAATATATTATACGACCATTTAATTTTGCTGATGTTGAATTAATTAAAGCATTATCTAATAAGTGATTACCTAATAGACCTTCAGAGCCTGTCGCAACTACACGATCCAATACTATTATTGAGTTTGGATTATGTTCTCTAACAAATTCAAAACTAACTTGTTGGCCATGACTTGATTCATCATAGCTAATATTATTTATTGGACTAAAACCAAAATCTTCATAAACCATACCATAACGACTATTAGGTCCATAGACAGAAATACTATCGCCATTAGCTAAAAGAAATAATGTTTGCTCACTTAAATTGGCAGCACTATCCTTCAGTTGATCAACCATTTCTTTAAGATTTGAAACTTCACTTTCAATCAAGTCTTTTTTATCTGGATATAAAGTTTTAATAATATCTAAGTTTCTATAAACTGATTCTAAATAATTATTATTATCTATTTCTAAGTTAATAGTTGGAGCAATTTTTGATAGTTCATCATAGTTACTAGCACTACGGCCTGAAATGATGATTAAATCAACTTCCATTTCCGCAATTTTCTCAAAGTCAGGTTCAAATAAAGTTCCGGCATTAAAGTAGTCATCTGATTTATACTTACTTAAACGATCTGATAAGTTAGCTTTAGGAATACCAATTGGCTCAATAGCTAAGTAATCAAAGCTATCTAAAACACCCAAATCAAATATAACAACATTCTTTGGGTTTAACACTACTTCACTCTCACCTGATGCATGTTTAATTGTTACACCATTTTCAACGTCTCTATTAAAACTACAAGCACTTAAGCTTAAAAGTAAAACTAATAATATAATCTTTTTCACATAATCTCCTATTTAACGTAGCAAATACTACGATTATCAAATTTTTCTACGGCGAAGTCTACCCCAAATATATCAAATAGACATGATGTTTCTATAACATCTTCTACACAACCACAAGCTAGTAGCTTGCCATCCTTAAGACCAATAATTGTATCAGCTGCTTTTGAGGCAACATTTAAATCATGAACAATCATAACAACCGTCTTATTCTCTTTCTTACAAATCGTTTTTAAAATATTAACAAATTCGACTGAATGTCTTAAATCAAGAGATGCTAATGGTTCATCAAGTAAGATGATATCTGTATCTTGAGCTAATATCATCGCAAGATATGCACGTTGTCTTTGTCCACCTGATAATTGACTTATCAAACGATCTGCATAAGCAAGTGTCTCAGTCTTAGTCATACAATCTAAAATTATTGCTTCATCCTCTTTATTTAAACGACCCTTAGAATAAGGAAATCTTCCAAATCCTACGAGATCTTTAACTGTTAGATTTAAGTTAATATGATTCTCTTGTTTTAAAATACTTATTTTTTTTGCTCTTTCATTACGGTCATAGTTTTCTAATAGTTTATTATCTAAGTATATCTCACCAGCATCACTTTCAATTAAACTACCAATAATATTTATTAAGGTTGATTTTCCAGCACCATTTCCGCCAACTAGCATATTAAAACTACCCGGTTTTAACTTTAAACTAATATTATCTAAAACTAAGCGATTACCATAGCTTTTTGAAATGTTTTTTACTTCAATCATATATTTCGCTCCTTCATCATAAGATAGATCATATAGATTCCACCTATTAAGTTTAATAGGACAGAGAGAGTTATTGAGTAAGTAAATACCTTCTCAATAATAAATTGAACACCAACAACTAAACTAATAGATACTAGTATCGCAAACAATATTGATTCCTTATGTTTATAACTTTTAATACTTAACCTAGAAACATTTATTACCAACATTCCCAAGAAAGTTATTGGTCCAACTAAAGCAGTTGAAACACTTATTAATATCGATATTACGACTAGGGTTTGATTTGATAATACTTTTGTATCAACACCAAGATTATTAGCATAATCTTTACCAAGTAATAAGGTATCGAAATTATTTAAATTCTTAATTACCCAAGGAATTGGCAACAATAGTAATATTATCGTAAACCAGATAATATCAGTATTAATATTATTAAAACTTGCAATAATACTATTTTGTAAAACAGAGAATTCATTTGGATCAATTACCATTTGTAGGAATGAACTAATACTTGAAAATAAAGTATTTAAAATGGTTCCAACTAATAATAGCAAGTATAAGTTATGCTTACTTCTCTTTAAGACATATGTAAATATGATCAAGGAGAAGATAATCATTAATAATGTTACTGAGATAAAATTTAAATATACACTTGTTGCGGCTATTGATAATGAGCCAAAAGCAAAGATAACTATCGTCTGTAGCAAAACAAATAATTGACTATAACCTAAAAGATCTGGCGTTAATATTTTATTATTAACTGTAGTTTGAAATAAACTCGTAGATACTGTGATTGCGCTTGCTACAGCATACATTGCGATTAGACGTGGCAGTCTTCGATAGATTAAATATGCCGCATTACTTGAATTAATATTATAAAACAGATACAAGCAACTAACTGCTAGTGCAAGTATAAACACTAGTGAGAGCTTTTTCTTATCACTCATTTTTACTACCTCTAAATACCAGTATTAAAAAGATAATACTTCCAAGTATACCAACTGTTAAACTTATTGGTATTTCATAAGGGTAAATGATTAATCTTGATACAATATCTGCCCCTAATAAAAAAATTGTTCCAAACATCGCTGTTAATGAGAGTGTGTTATCAATCTTATCACCGTACATTAAGGAAACAATATTAGGAATAATTAGTCCTACAAAAGAAATATTACCAATAGTTGAAATAATAATTGAACTATTTACTGAAATAATAATTATTCCAATAATCATAACTCGATTATAATTTAAACCTAAGTTACTCGCATACTCTCTACCAAGTGCAGCGATATTAAATGATCTAGCATATATATAAGTAATAAAAATCGTAGGTATTAATAAATATAAAAGCTCATAACGGCCTTTAATTGTTAATGTGAAATTACCTAACATATAAGAACTAAGTACCTGCATCAAGTCATACCTTAAAGCTAAGAAACTTGTTATTGAATCAATAACCATCCCGAGCATTAATCCAACAAGTGGAGTAAATATTAAATCCTTGAATTTTATCTTTGATATAAAAAACACAAATAAAGCCGTACCAATCATAGCAAAAATAAATGCAAATAGTGATCTCTGAATATTAGATATTTGAGGTAATAATATTAGTGAGACGATTATTCCAAGGCGTGCAGAATCTGCGGTTGCTGCTGTAGATGGAGAAACAAACTTATTTCTTACGAGTTGTTGTAGTATTAAACCACTAATACTTAGACCAATTCCTACTAGGATTATAGATAGTAGGCGCGGGAGTCTTGATGTAAGAAATAAATCTATCACTTCACTATTTCCTTGAAATAATTCTATCCAACTAAAGTGCATATTCCCGATACTTAAGGAAATGAGGGAAAGCAGCACTATAATTGCCAAAGATATTTTCTTCATAGCAATATATCATATGTTAAACCAATATATATTCTGTACACAGTTGATAATATAATTAGGAAATTTATCGAATATACTAGTCTTAACATATATACCTCTTTTCGAGTTAGCCTTTGCTAACTATAAATAGTTTATGCGATTCTTTACTTATTGTCAACGATTATTATCTTTATACAAACCAATGATTTTTTCACAAAGATCCGTTTAACAGTGTGGACTTAATGGCCATAATGCTGTACACTATCTTAGTTAGAATCATGGAGGGATATATTATGAGTGATTCATATTCACAAAGAGAAAAACAACTTGCAACGGGTGATATTTCTAAGTTAATATTCACGTTTGCAGTACCAGCAATAATAAGTAACTTAGTATCATCACTTTACAATATTGCCGACCAAATATTTATCGGACAATATGAAGGAATACTTGGAAACGCCGCTACAAACGTAGCATTTCCACTAGTTACAATACTAACTGGTTTATCATTAATGATAGGAGTAGGTAGTGCATCTAAGTTTAACTTAGAAATGGGAAAGAAAAATCCAAAGTTAGCTAAGAACTATATTGGAAACGGAATTGTTTACTTAACAATTGTCGGAGTACTACTATTAGTATTAACACAAATTTTCTTAGAACCATTACTACTATTATTTGGAGCAACAGAACAAGTTTTACCATATGCAATAACATATACTAAAATTACTTCACTAGGTTTTCCATTTCTAGTATTTGGTATTGGTGGAAGTCAGTATATAAGATCAGATGGATCGCCTAAGTATGCAATGGTTGCATCACTATCAGGAGCAATCCTTAATACGATACTAAACCCAATATTCATCTTTACATTCGATATGGGTATTGCAGGTGGTGCTTGGGCAACAGTAATTGGACAAGCAGTATCAGCATTTATTATCATTTACTATTTTACAAACTTTAAGATGATTAAGTTAGAAAAACATGACTTTGTACCAAAGTTAAAAATATTCTTAACAACAGCTGCACTTGGAAGTGCTGCCGCAATTAATCAAATGGCAATTGCCTTAGTTCAAACAGTATCAAACAACTCACTAGCGTTCTATGGACAACAATCTATTTACGGATCTGATATTCCACTTGCAGTAGTTGGAGTTGGAAGTAAGGTTAATATGTTATATTATGGATTCTTAATCGGAGTAGCCCAAGGAATTCAACCTATTGTTGGTTATAACTATGGAGCTAAAAACTATCAACGTGTTAAAGATACACTCTTTAGTTCAATTAAAATAGTCTTAGCAATTGGAACAGTAGCCTTTCTTGCCTTCCAATTATTCCCTAAACCAATTATCTCAGTATTTGGTAAAGGTGATCAGTTGTACTATGAGTTTGGAGCATTATATTTAAGAGTATTCCTAATGTTTACACTCGTTAATGGTATTCAGTTAATATCATCAAACTTCTTTACCTCAATTGGTAAATCAAGTCGTGGTATTTTCCTATCATTAACTAGACAGGTAATCTTCTTATTACCACTTATGTTAATATTACCGAAATTCTTCGGTGTTAAGGGAGTTATGTATTCAGGACCAATTGCTGACTTCTTTGCAGTCGCAATGGCGATATTCTTGATTATTACTGAAGTTAAATCAATAAACAAATTGATTGAAGAAGAAGTCTAATAGATAATATTTAAATTAAAAAGCTATAATTTTAATAATTATAGCTTTTAAAATACCTCACATGATACATCAATGTCTTTATCTGAAGACTCATCAATAATACTCTCTAATAAATTATGAATATTAAATTCATCTATATTTTCTAAATCATTTAAGAGTAATAAGTTTCTTGCATCATCACTTAAATTATTTTCACTAATCAAAGCGGTTAAAACTTTAAAATCTCCTTTTTCAGAAACAGTAAAATCAGTATTAAATAGTGCCTCAATAGATTCTTCAACTTCAGATACATCGTTTTCAGTACTTGAGATAACTGTTAATATCAGACTAAAGATTTTATCATCTTTAACACGGAAAACTGCGTCATAAAGAAAACCGGAGTTAAAGTAATCACACTTTAATGTCTCTAAATCTGACTGACTTCGATCCTTACTACAAGATACTAAAAATAAGACAGTAATCAATATATACATTAGCTTTTTCATAAGGTCACCTTCCTAAGAACATTATGCATTATAAATCATATTTTGTCATTTAATAATCTTTTTGATAAAATTAAGTAGGTGATAATATGAACTTACAAACAGAAAGAATATACTTAAGAAACTTAGTTGAAAGTGATGCCTACACAATGAAGGATGCACTAGACAATGATGAGATAAGATACATGACTAATACACACATTAATTTAAGTATTGAAGACTTAAAAAAACATATTAATAATATTAATAGTAGTGAGGATAGGGTTGACTTTGCTATCTGTATTAATAATACTAATATGGTTATTGGTGAGTTATCAATTCTCGATATCGATAAACATAACGAATCAGCAGGCTTTAGAATCGCCTTAAGTAGAATAGAAAATGTTAGTAAAGGTTTTGGTAGTGAGGCAATTAAGCTTGCCTTAGCATATGCCTTTGACACTTTAAAACTTAATCGACTTCAACTAGAAGTTTATAGTTTTAACAAAAGAGCCATTAAAGCCTATAAGAAATGTGGATTTAAAATTGAAGGCACCTTAAGAGATAGTATAAAAATTGATGATGATTTTCATGACGAAATCATTATGGCTATATTAAAAGATGAATATTATAAAAAAGAGCAGAAATAATTCTGCTCTTTAATCTAACTCTTGAATGTGGGATAAACCAATTTCAAATATATCTTTTACATGTTCATCATCTAAAGAATATAAAACTTCTTTTCCATCACGACGTGACTTAACTAATTTTGCTTCTCTTAGATTTCTAAGTTGATGAGATACCGCCGATTGTGACATATCCACAACCTTACAAATATCATGAACACAAAGTTCTTGTTTAAATAATGACAATAAGATATTTAATCTTGTTTGATCTCCAAACAACTTGAATAATTTAACGACCTTCTCAAGTTCATTATCACTAACATAACTATTTTGAATCTTTAATACCTCATCATCATTTAAATGTTTGTATGACATTATCTCACCTCCATTAACATTATAACATTAATGATCTTTATCTACTAAATATTGAATACACTCCGCAGCACAAGCTAATCCTGATGCTGGTGGTACAAAAAACATACTTGCCGGTGGCATTTTTTGTTTTCTTGTTGCACCATCACTATTTACAATTTGCTTTTGAACAATTGGTTGCTCACTTGAAAAAGTGACCTTAACTTTTCTTAAATTAATATGTTTATCGCGACACATTTTTCTTAGTACTTTCGCTAGTGGATCATAACTAGTCTTATCTAAAGTTGTTACACTAACTTTTGTAGGATCAACTCGATTACCCATTCCTAAACTTGAAATAAACGGTATCCCCATATCAAGACAAGTTTCAATTAATTCTACCTTACTACATAATGTATCAATGGCATCAATCACAAAATCTACACCTTCAAAAATATGTGTAACTGATTGATCATAAAATAGTTCATGACCAACAATATTAATATCAGGACTAATATTTTTAATATGTTTAACCATTTCGTTTACTTTTGACTTACCAACATTTTGATAATTTGTTTGTACCTGGCGGTTTAGATTACTTAGAGCTATTGTATCATTATCCACAATAACAATTTCATTAACGCCAGACCTTGCTAGTGCCTCAACGGCGATACTACCAACACCACCTACACCAACAACTAATACTTTACTTTTTGCTAATTTATTAAATCCTTCTTCGGATAATAATAACTTCGTTCTTTCAAACATACTTACTCCTTCTCTTTCCAATCTGATATCGATTTGAATAATTTTTCTTTAAATCCATCTTCTAAAACATCAAACCACTCTGCATCAAACTGATTATTAAACCAAGTAAACTGTCTTTTTGCATAATTTCTTGAACGCTTTTGAATATCCTTTAAAACTTCATCTTTACTACATACACCTTCAAAATAAGGTTTCCATTCTTTATAACCAATCCCAAACATACCACGTAATTCAAATGGATTATCATACTTATCAACAATAGCTTGTAACTCTTGCTCCAGACCTAATTCATCCATCTTTAAAACACGTTCATCGATACGTTTATAAAGAAGTTCTCGATCCATAGTTAAGGAAATAATGTGGGCATCATATATTAATGTTTCATCTTGTTTCTTAACAATATCACTCTTTAAAACATCTTGTGACTTGGCTATCGTTAAAGCTCTAATTAATCTTATACGATTATTAACATGTAGCGCTTTAGCCGATGCTTCATCTAAACTTAATAGTTCAGCATATAATTCCTCATTACTTCGACTAGCTAAGTATGCCTCTAATTCTTCATCTTTTTCTTCTTCTAAAAAGATATAGTTTTTCAAAACAGCACTAATATATAATCCTGTTCCACCAACTATTATTGGAAGTTTTCCTCGTTTACTTATATCTTCAATTAAAGCACGAGCACGCTCTTGAAAGATTGTAACATCATAGTTTTCAGTAAGAGGGTACTCATCAACTAAATAGTGCTTCACCTCTGCCATTTCACTCTCCGTAACTTTAGCAGAACCTATATTCAACTCTTTATATATTTGGATTGAATCTCCTGAAATTATTTCACCATTATATTTTTTGGCAATCTCTAAACTAAGATCACTCTTTCCAACACCAGTTGGACCTACAATAACTAATACTTTCATCGCATAAACTCCTTTATTAATTGATCATCACTTAACTTGATTAATGTTGGACGACCATGTGGACAGTGATGTGGACTTTCACACTTACTTAAATTATCTAATAGCTGAGATATCTCATAATTAGATAAGACATGATTAAACTTAACAGAAGCCTTACAAGCCTTACTTGCGATAAAGTCATAACGTAATTCTTCTAAACTGACATTTTTATTATCTTCTATATATTCCACTATATTCATAATAAACTCTTCTTGATTAAAACTCATTAACCATAGTGGAACTTCTCTTACTACAATACTATTATTTGAAAATTCTTCACTCTTAATACTAACACTATTCAATACTTCTATTAATCTATCTTTTAAATGAGACTGTGATGCTTTCAGATTAATTATTACCGGAATTAGTAATTCACTAGTCATAATATTATCTTCCATAATCTGTTTTCTTATTTTTTCAAAATTACTTCGCTCTTCTGCGGCATGTTGATCAATAATATATAAAGCATCTTCGCTCTCCGCTAATATATATTTACCGTGTAATTGACCAATAATTCTTAAATTTAAAAACTCTGGATGAAGTACTTTTTCAACTTTTTCTTCACTCACAATATTATCTAACTTTTTCACTTCTTCATAAACTTTATAGATTGGCTTTTCAATAACTTCATCTCTTAGTGTCTTTTCAACCTTAGAGACTACCTCATCAATTATTTTATTATCTGAATCAACAATTTCACTGACACTTGTATCTAAAGTTATTTGATCATATACTTCTCTTTCAACTTTGATATTTTTTACTTCTTTAACTTCCATATTAGCATTAAGAGTATCTTTAATAGTTGAAGTCAAGAACTCACTTAACAACTTATCTTTAGCAATCCTAACTTCCCATTTACTTGGGTGAACGTTAACGTCAACTAATTGATAATCCATATATATTTTAATAACGGCGATTGGAAATCTATCATTAAACATTAAATGACGATAAGCATTAACGACATCATTACTTATTTTATATGATCTAATCATTCTGTCATTTATAAAAATTTGAATATGATTTCGGTTCGCTCTTGTTTCACTTGGTAAAGCTAGTATTCCACTAACCTTAAAATCACTATTTTCATTTTCAAAAAGTATACTATTTTTCGCTAGATCTTTACCATAGACATGAAACATTAATTCAATTAAGTCGTTGTTTCCAGAGGTATGGAAAATCTCCTTATCATCAGCTATTAAAATAAAACTAATATTTGGATATGAGAAGGCAAATTTTTCAATTGTCGATGAGATAATAGCACGCTCATAAGCAGGGGAGTTAAATGATTTAAGTCTAGCTGGAGTCTTATGAAATAAACCCTCAACAGTAATCTTAGTTCCAGTATTAAAAGCAACAACATCTGATGATACTAAATCACCATAGTGTACAACAATCTTATTACTATCAACTTTATTATTTGTCGTTAGCTCAACTTTAGCAACTGATGCTATTGATGGGATTGCTTCTCCTCTAAAGCCAAGTGTACTTATGGACCATAAGTCACTCTCTTCCTTAATTTTCGATGTTGCGTGGCGTTCAAAAGCAAGTAAGGCATCTTCCTTACTCATACCATCACCATTATCACTTACACTAATGTAATCTATTCCACCACTCTTTACTTCTACTTCAATAACAGTAGCGTTGGCGTCAATAGCATTTTCTACTAATTCTTTAACGATACCAGCTGGTCTTTCAACAACTTCCCCAGCCGCTATCATATTCATTAAATGCTTATCTAGTTTTATTATTTTACTCATATGATTTATCCTCATTTAAGTTTTTAATTAAATCATCTAATAATTGAAGAGCATTCATCGGAGTTAAATCATTAATATTAACTTCTTTTAATAATCTTTCAACTTTCTTTAAATTATTAGGTACTACTTCAACTTCCTTATAAATTATTTCATGACCACTCTCATTAATTATCTGCTCTTTCTCAAGTACTTCTAAAATACTCGCTGCTCGACTTATTACATGTTCTGGAAGGTTTGCTAATCTAGCAACGTTAATACCATAAGATCTATTAGATATACCTGGAACAACTTCATATTTAAGCGTAATTTGATCGTTTTCTTCATGAACTAATAAGTGATAGTTAGAAACATTATCAAAATTGTCAGCTAAACTAACTAATTCATGATAATGAGTTGAGAATAATGTTTTAGCTTTAATATTTGTCGCAATATATTCTATCATTGATTTAGCAATTGCCATACCATCATACGTTGATGTACCACGACCTATTTCATCAAAGATAATTAGTGAGTTTTCAGTAGCATTACTTAAAGCATCATTAGCCTCAGACATCTCAACCATGAAGGTTGATTTTCCACTTAAAATATCATCACTTGCACCTACACGAGTAAAGATTTGATCAAATATTGGAATAGTCGCTGATCTTGCCGGAACGTATGATCCCATTTGAGCAAGAATAACAATTAATACTGACTGACGCATAAATGTCGACTTACCACCCATATTAGGTCCTGTGATTAACCATACATCTTCATTACTCATATTTAAATGATTTGAGACATAAGTATGATCACGTAGTAAGTTTTCTAAGATCGGGTGTCTACCTTCAACAATATTAAACTCTCTATCATCACTAATTGTTGGAAGTGTATAACCTTTTAATCTCGCTACATTAGCTAATGAGTATAATGTATCTATATTAGCAATTACATCAGATAAAGCTAAGATATCTTGTGAGTAAGTACTAATCTCTTTCACTAAATCATTGAATAGTTTAAATTCCATCTCTTTCGCAATATCATCCGCATTTAATATTTCTTCTTCTTTCAGCTTTAACTCTTCAGTTATATACCTTTCTGAATTTGTTAAAGTTTGTTTTCTAATATAATTAAACTCATCTTTAATCTTAGCGACATTTCCTTTACTTACTTCAATAAAGTAGCCAAAGACACGATTATATCCTACTTTTAAATTAGATATATCAGTACGCTCACGCTCCTTAGCCTCTAACTCTAATATCCATGATTGACCATCTCTTTGTATATTGTGGGCTTTATCAAGATCACTATTAAAGCCTGTTTTAAAGATTCCACCTTCACGAATATTTGCCTTTACATCTTCTAAAATAGCACTCTCAATTAAAGCTGCTATATGATCTAGCGTATCGACATTAGCTAAGTGACTAAACTCTGGGTATTTAATAAGACTTTCGATTAACTTAGGAGCACTATAAAGTGATTTCTTTAATCTTAAAAGGTCTAATGGATTTGCATTTCCATAAGCTAGCTTCGCATTTAAACGCTCTAAGTCATAGATTGCGCTTAAGTTTTCTTTTAAATCATCAAATAAAATATAATCATCTTTAATAACAGTTATCTCTGCCTGACGTTTCAGGATATCAGATTTGTTAATCATTGGTTTTATTATATAATCACGTAGTAGTCTTTTCCCCATACTAGTCTCTGTATAGTCTAAGAAATCCCAAAGAGAATTTTTAACATTACCACTTTTCAATGATTCAATTAACTCTAAATTATGGACTGAATTATAATTAATCTTCATGTGGTTTTGATCACTTAAAACTTCAATCTCTCTTAAGTGATTTAACATTTTCATTTGTGTTTTATTTAAATACGATAATAAAAGTTCAACACTCTCTTTTAAATAAGCATTATCTACATTTTCATATAAGTATGCATACTCATCTAAAACATTAACTTCACTCTCTTCACTTAATAAAATATCATCTAAAAATAATAGTTCACGTTTAGTCGAGCTATTTAAACTATCTAAAATTATAATCTCTTTTGTATTGTAGTTTCTAAGTGAGGCAATTAAAACTTCGATATCTTTTTCAACATTAAAAACAATAACCTTACCACTAGCCATCTCAACTAAAGATACTCCATAGCCATACGCATACTCAATAACTGATGCTAAATAAATAGACTCACTGTTATCATTTAACTCATCCATTATTGTTCCTGGAGTAACAACTTTCACTACTCCACGTTTAACTATAC
This sequence comes from uncultured Erysipelothrix sp., assembly GCA_964440875.1. Lineage (GTDB taxonomy): Bacteria > Bacillota_I > Bacilli_A > Erysipelotrichales > Erysipelotrichaceae > JAAZDN01. The sequence goes on from CAYTTS010000018.1 coordinate 19,038, forward strand.
CTTCAGCATCTTCAGGATTTTCTAATTGTTCAACAATTGCTATTTTATGACCTTTTTGTGCTAATCGATAAATATATGATGCAGATGCATGATGTGGGACACCACACATAGGTATCTTTTCATCCGAATTATTTCTAGCTGTTAAAACTAAGTTTAACTCCTCTGCCGCAATTTTAGCATCATCAAAAAACAGTTCATAAAAATCCCCTAAACGAAAGAATAGTAAAGAATCTTCATAATCTGCTTTTATGTCTAAAAACTGTCTAATCATTGGCGTGTATTTTTTCATAATAAAACCTCAACTTCTAAGACTTATTGTATCAAAATATCACTATTTATTAAAGATACAAGACTTAGTAATTGAGGTCTTTAAGTTTAAAATCCGTTTTCTTTTAATATTTCATTAATATCACCAATAAATGTATAATTAAACATTTCAT
>CAYTTS010000019.1:0-18741 GCA_964440875.1 uncultured Erysipelothrix sp.
TTCATAAAGATCCTCCTTCATCTTAATTATAAAGTATTATCTTCTTAGTGTATATGTTAGGTTATAATACATGTGTTACAGAAGATAGCGAATAAAAAAGGTACCTTTGTTATAATGGTTTTGCAAACTAAATAACGGAGGTACCCAATGGCTATTATAACTGAAGAGATGAGATTTAGGAAGAGATTATGCGAATATGCAAAAAAACATGGTCTCGAGTAATCAAGTATTATCTTCTTAGTGTATATTACTATGATAAAAATTAATATATGTTAACATTAGTCGTGGAGGGGATATTCATGAGTTTAAAAAGTTTAGTAAGTAGACTTGAAAATAAAGAAATAACACCGTTAGACTTAGTCAATGAAGCAATTGAAAAAATTGATTTATGTAATGATAAAGTTAACGCGGTTGTAAATACAAGATATGAGAAAGCTAAAGCGGAAGCAATACTAGATTATAGTAATACTGTTTATAAAGGTATTCCAATCTTAATTAAAAGTATTGGACAAGACTTAGTTGATGAACCATCAACTAGTGCTAGTGTATTATTTAAAGATAACGTTTCGTTAATGACTGATAACTTTGTTCAAAAGATCTTAGATCTTGGCTTTATCGTTATAGGTCAAACTACAGGGCCAGAATTTGCCTTTAAAAATACAAGTGATTCCCTATTACATGGTGATGTAAGTTTATTTGATAATGAAGATTACTCATCAGGCGGAAGTAGTGGTGGAAGTGCTAGTGCACTACAAGCAGGCTTTACACCAGTAACTGCAGCAAGCGATGGTGGTGGCTCAATTAGAATACCAGCATCATACGCAGGTTTAGTTGGGCTTAAGCCAACACGAGGAGCAATGCCTGTTGGACCAAATGGTTATCGCGGTTGGCAAGGTGCTTCAGTGAACTTCTTCTTAACTAATAATGTTGATGATACAGTATCATTATTCGAGAATATGAAAACAGTTCAAATAGAATCACCATTTACATATGTAGAAAATAGTAAGGTAAAAGATAAACTAAAGATTGCCTATAGTTTAGACTCACCAGTAGGACTTGATGTTTCAGATGATGCAAAAGCAGCTTTAGAGAAGACTGTAAAATTATTAGAAGACTTAGGACATACAGTTGAATATAAAACACCGGAATTTGATGGTGCTCGTTTAATGGAAACATACTATATGGTTAATGGTGTGGAAACAGCGGCTATGTTTGAAAATATCGAAGCTGCGATTCAAAGAGATATTACAATTGATGATATGGAGTTAATGTCATGGGTAATGTATCAGTACGGAAAAAATCTACCATCAACTGCACTAGTACATGGATTAAATTTTTGGGACCACACAGCAGCAGTATTACATAAGTTTCATAAGGAGTATGATTTATACTTAACGCCAACTACTGCATATACAGCACCAAGAAATGATCAAGAATATCAAAGTGAAGAATTATTAACTTTAATGAGAAATGTTGAATTTGAAGAAGATAAATATCAGATACTATGGGATCAATTTAAAGATGCACTAAAACGTACACCATATACAATGTTAGCTAATATTACTGGCCAACCAGCAATTAGTCTACCCTTATATAAAAATGATGATAACTTATTCTTAGGTTCTATGTTTATGGCTGAAAAAGGTAATGAAAAATTACTATTTGAAATTGCGAAACAATTAGAAGAACACTTCGTTCAAAATTAAGCATAAGTTTAACTAAAAAAACTTATACTTAAATAGTTTATATATAATAAAACTTTCTGGATACGTTCGGTATTATACCAAAGAACGTATCCTTTTTATTTTTATCTTAGACTATTATTACTTAGTCTAAACTTTTAAAATATGATAATAAAGGGCTGTCTATTGATTGTATGCAACTACTGGTTGCGCAAATAGATGGTACAATATATAGAAGGTAACTCAGGATTTAGTTAAGATTTAATCATAGAAGGAGGTAATTATGATATTAGCCGACAAAATTATATATTTAAGAAAAAAAGCAGGATACTCCCAAGAAGAACTTGCAAACGAGATGAATGTTTCAAGACAATCAATTTCGAAATGGGAAGGGGCCTTATCAATACCTGATATGGATAAAATCTTAATGTTAAGTACGATCTTTAATGTAAGTACTGATTTTCTTTTAAAAGATGATATTGATGTTTTAGATGGGATTGATATCCAAGAAGTAAATAATGTAGGTGTCACATTAGAGAATGCCAATAGTTTTATTGAAGAAAATAAAGTTGCTGCTAAGAAAATATCATTTGCAGTAGCGATGTTTATTTTATCACCAGTTCCAATGTTTATTTTTGACTACTTACTAATACTTAATAAAATGAGTAAAAAGATGTCTGAAGTCTTAGGCTTCACAATTTTAATAGCCTTTGTGGCAGTTGGACTACTACTATGTATATCAACAATTCCATTCTTTAATAAGTATCGTTATTTAGAGAAGTCAGAGATAACATTAATGTATGGTGTAAAAGGTGTTATTGAAAAACAAAATGAAAACTTAGCTGAATCACTATATATTAAGATAGGTTTAGCTATTACATTAATACTATTTGCGGTTGTTCCAATAATAGTAATCGATGGCTCATTTATTGGAAGTGATAATGTTTCAGGAATAATATTATTATCATTAGTAGCAATTGCAGTATACACAATTGTATATAACTTAATACTAAAATCAGGATATGACAAACTATTAGAAGTAAATGATTATAGCAAGAAAAGTAAAGAAGCTAACAAGATGATTGAAGTAATTGCTGGTCCATATTGGATACTTACAACAGGCCTCTACTTATTACTTAGTTTTACAAGCAATCAATGGGGGACAACTTGGATAGTTTGGCCAATAGCTGGTATATTATTTGCTGCTATTGCCGCAATACTAAATAGTATTTATGGAGTAAACGAGTAAAATAAAGTCTTAACGAAGGTTGAGGCTTTTTTTTAATGCTTATGAAGATTGGCTTTTGTTTAAGGAATATATATTAGTTAATATGAGTAATATTGACATACATCAATGTTTGCATCTAATTATCTTTGTATGATGTAATCAGATAAAGAAAAGGGAGGAAATATTTTATGAAGAATTTTAAAGAAGTATTAGATAGTAACTACGAAAGACTAGAGCAATATGTACCAGTTGTTTCAAGAGTACACGGAGGATCGCATCCAGAGTTCTATGATGTTGAGAAAGTATATAAAAGAATTTCAACAAAAGTATCAGATGATAAGGATAATTTAGATTTAAAAGAGGAGTTTAATGACTTAAGAAATATTACAAATAATTATAGTGTTCCAAGTGATGTTTGTGAGACTTATGAAGCTGTATATGTAATGTTAAGTGAATTAGATAAAGCATATTAATAAAAGTGAGGAGTTGGAAATATGCAAAGAACTATATTAAAAAGTAAAAACCAAATAACATTTATAAGTGGACTACTTATTATTCTAGCTTTTATTAGTAATTGGGCTTTAAAGAATGAAAGTATGTTTGAAATCTTATTAGTTATTGCGTCAATTATTGGAGTGTCTCCAATTGCGATACAAGCGTATCAAGCAGTTAGAGTTAAGGTCATTAGTATTGATCTATTAGTTACAATTGCGGTATTAGGTGCCTTTGTAATTAGAAACTTTGAAGAATCAGCAATCGTTACATTCTTATTCTTATTTGGTGGCTATCTTGAAATGAGAACTTTAAACTCAACAAGATCGGCTATTAAAGAATTAGTAGATATGGCACCAGAGAGTGCACTAAGATTAATGGCAAACGGCGAGTATGAAGAAATCGATGTGGATGATGTTGAAGTTGGAGATACATTACTAGTAAAAACGGGAGCAAAAGTACCAGTTGATGGAACTGTTATTTCTGGAGAAGGTTCAATTAATGAGGCAAGTATTACTGGTGAGTCGATTCCTGTAAGTAAGGAAGTTAACTTAGATGTATTTGCTGGAACAATATTAGATAATGGAACACTTCAAATTGTTGCTAATCGTGTTGGTGAGGATACAACTTTTGGAAAAATCATTGAGTTGGTTGAAGAAGCACAAGATTCTAAGAGTGAGGCAGAAAGATTTATTGATAAGTTTGCTAAATACTATACACCAGCTGTACTAGTTTTATCACTAATCGTTTTCTTACTTACTCGTGATATGGAATTAGCTATAACAATATTAGTACTAGGTTGTCCTGGTGCGCTAGTAATTGGAGTTCCAGTTTCAAATGTTGCGGGTATTGGTAATGGAGCTAAAAATGGAGTCTTATTAAAAGGTAGTGAAGTTATCAGTGACTTTAGTCGTGTTGATACAATTGTCTTTGATAAAACAGGTACATTAACAGAAGGTAATCCTTCGGTTGCATCTAAAACTTTATATGATGCAAGTGATGATGATCTAGTATATCTTGCTAGTATTGAACAAGAGTCTGATCACCCATTAGCAAAAGCAGTATTAAATGATCTAGGTATAAATAAATTTTTAGAAGTAAGTGAAACGGAAGTTGTGCGTGGTGGTGGAGTTGTTGCAACTGTTAATAATCAGCGAGTTTCAGTAGGTAACTTATCTTTAATGGAAGAGCAAGGAGTTACTATTAGTGATGAATTAAGAAGTGAAGTAGCTCGCTTAGAGCTTGAAGGTAATTCAATTGTAATTAGTGCAACTAATAAAGAGGTAAAAGTATTACTTGGTATCAAGGATAAAATACGTGATGGTATTAAGAAAGACCTAGATGCTTTAAGAAAATTAAAGGTTAAAAATCTGATCATGTTATCAGGTGATAATCAAGGTACTGTTGATCTAGTTAGTAAAGAACTAGGACTTACAGAAGCATTTGGTAATATGTTACCTGAAGATAAGTCAGCTTATGTGAAGATGTTAATTGAAGAGAAAAATCAAATTGTTGCATTTGTAGGTGATGGTATTAATGATAGTCCATCATTAGCTCTTGCACAAATTGGTATTGCAATGGGAAGTGGAACAGATGTAGCTATTGAAACATCAGATGTTGTTCTTATGAACTCTGATATGAGTCACTTACCACATGCACTTGGTCTAGTAAAAGCAACTGCGAATAATATGATTCAAAATATTGTTATTGCTGTTGGTGTAGTATTAGTTCTTTTAGCAAGTGTATTATTTAGTGATTGGATGAATATGACAATTGGTATGTTAGTTCATGAACTTAGTATCTTAGTTGTTATTGTAAATGGTATGAGATTATTAAGATATAAGCTTAAACTTAGATAATCTTGATATATGTCAAAGAATGATTTAAAAAGTAATGATAAAGTATATATATAAGAAGAAACAGGAGGTATAAAATGAAAAGTGCAACATTACAATTAGAGACATTAACTTGTCCATCATGCCTTCAGAAGATTGAAGGGGCTTTAAAAGGATTAGACGGTGTTGATTCAGATAAAGCAAAAGTTTCGTTTAACTCAAGTAAAGTAAAAGTTGATTTTGATGAATCAGTTGTTAGTATTGAAGATATTGAAAACTCAATTACTAAATTAGGTTATGACGTTTTAAAAAGTAAAGTAAAATAAGTAGCGGTTGCTACTTATTTTTTTTGCTTGTATAATGATATGTGGCAGGTGATAATATGGCAATAATTGATATCGGTATTTCTATTTTAATCTATTTCAAGATCTTCTTTGTTAAGTGGAAAGATTTAAGTAAAAAGCAATTTATAATAAATACGATATTTTACTTTTATATAGTTACTGTTATCTATTTAACATTAATGCCAATAGTATCATCATTACCTCATATTAGTATTTCAAACTATAAATCAATGCATTTAATTCCTTTTGAAGATTATGTTAAAAGTCGTGGAAATGCAAGCTTTCAGTTAATCGCAAATGTTATGATGTTTATTCCTTTAGGATTCTTACTTCCACAAGTTAAGGAATATAAATTTACTAAAGTATTTCTAATATCATTTCTAGCGACACTTTCAATTGAACTTCTCCAACCTTTAATAGTCTCATATCGTATTTCAGATATTACGGATGTTATTACAAATACAAGTGGAGCAATTATTGGTTATTTAATATATTATATTTCTAGAAAATTAATCAAAAGGACATAAGTCCTTTTTTCATTTAAAAACCCTTAATTGCTTAAGGGTTAATTATCAAAGTGTTTAATTATGAAGTCCAGAATACTCTTAGCATCCATTGCTCCATAATCTTTTGTGTTTACGACATCGATCATTTTATCAGGTAAGTTTTCTCTAAACTTATCCAGTTTATATCTAATTTGTGGACCAAGTAAAACAAGGTCAGCATCTTTGGCAATATGGGCATCAGTAATACCATAAGCCTCTATGTCTATATCATAGTTAATATTTGCTGCTTCTTCTTTGAGCTTGTCTACTAAGACTTTTGTAGATACCCCACCTGTACAGAACATTACAACTTTTTTCATACATACCTCCATATTTATTATCTAAATTATAACAGTATATCCTAGGGTAGTAAAACTATTAGGATTCTAATTCAAGTATTTCTAATATTTGTTTAAAGACGGCGTTTCCATTCATAGTTCCATAATCTTTTCTATCAATAATAGCTACTCTTCGTGTGGGTAGTTTATTTTGAATTAAACGTTTTTGATAGCCAACTTGTGGTGCTAATAAAACAAGGTGAGCATTTCTTGCGACACTTAAATCGTGAACACCATATGAGTTAATCTCAAATTCATACTTACTGTCACTTGTAGCAAGTTTAATTTTATCAACGATAAAGCTAGACGACATACCACCAGAGCATAATAAGACAATACTGAACATAAAAACACCTCCGTAGTCATTATATCAGTTTAATAGGTCTACTTAAACTATAATTTGATTATGAAAGTCTTACAGTAAAAAGAGCAAGACTATTAATGTAAGTAAAATCAGTCTATAAGTTTGAATATTTTTTAATACTTTAGGGGTAAAGTGTTTGACTTATGAAATCAATTACTATAAGATAGTTCAATGAGCAATAGTTTAGTGCTTAAGTATTGGAGGTATAAATGTTTGAAAAAGATGTTTCAGTATCACTAAGGAATACTCATCAAAAGCTAATCGATATTATGCGTCAAAAAATATTTGAACGTAATCTAACTTTTAGATTGTTTCATGTTTTAATTCTTATCCAAGAGAATAAGGGGATAAATCAAAAAGAATTAGCTAAAATAATGAAGTTGACCCAAGGGGCAATGAGTGGATCAGTAAAGCGTCTTTTAGAGCTTGGTTATATTGAACAGTTACCTCTTGAAAGTGATAATCGTTATAATACATTAGTTATAACAAAAAAAGGGGAAGTAGTAATTAGAGATCATTCAAAAGATATAGATAATCGTTTTAGTAAGATATTTGAAGACTTTAGTGAAGACGACCTAAAAAAACTTAATGAATACTTAAATCTTGTTAATGATAATTTAGACAAGATAAGTGAAGAAGATAAGAAGGAGTGATATAATGAACAAATTATTATCATACATGGAAAAATATAAGGTATATGCTATTTTAACTCCAGTTTTAATGATGTTAGAAGTAATGACAGATATATTTATTCCTTATTTAATGGCGCAAATCGTCGATAAAGGGATTGCGAATCACGACATAGATTATGTTGTGAAGATTGGATTACTAATGGTGTTTATCGCATTATTAGGAATGATGTTTGGTGTTATAAGTGCACACTTTGGGGCAAAAGCAGGACATGGTTTTGCTGCTGAAATTAGACTTGAAACATTTAAGAGAGTACAAGATTTCTCATTTGAAAACTTAGATGAATTCTCAGTTGCATCATTAATTACAAGACTTACAAACGATATTAATACAATAGGACAAGTTACTATGATGTCATTAAGAATGGGTGTTAGAGCGCCGTTTATGATGGTTGCTGCTTTAGTTATGGCTATTAACATCAATGCATCACTTGCAACAGTATTTGCAGTTACAATTCCATTAACAGTAATTTTAATGGCATTAGTATTAAAGAAAGCTCGTCCATTATTTACAAAAATTCAAAAACAAGTAGATAGACTTAACGCAGTTATTAAAGAAAACTTAACAGCTATTGGTGTTGTTAAATCATTTAACCGTGAAGACTTTGAAGAAAAAAGATTTGGTGTGGCAAATGATGACTTAAGAGATACGGCATTAGATGCTGTTTCAATTATTGCCTTTTTAATGCCAATGCTTAACCTATTAATATATGGAACAATTATTGCTGTTCTATGGTTTGGTGCAAATCAAGTTATGGCATCAACACTTGGATCGGGTGAACTTATTTCATTCGTTACATACATTATGCAAGTAATGATGTCATTAATGATGTTATCTATGTTCTTCATGCAATTAATGCGTGGAGTAGCGAGTAGAGACCGTATCCTTGAAGTTTGGAATACATCAAGTGCTTTAGTAGAAGTTGATGAACCTTTAACAAGTTTAGAAGATGGTAGTATTGAATATAAAAATGTTAGTTTCTCATATGCAGGTAGTGATGAATACGTATTAAAAGATATTAACTTAAAAATTGAATCTGGTGAAACAATTGGTATTATCGGATCAACAGGTTCTTCTAAGTCAACCTTAGTTCAATTAATTCCAAGACTATACGATGTTACTGAGGGAGAATTAATTGTTGGTGGACATGATGTTAAAGACTATTCGCTAACATCACTAAGAGATCAAGTAGGATTCGTTCTACAAAAGAATACATTATTTAGTGGAACTATTAGAGAAAACATGCAGTGGGGAGATGAAAATGCTAGTGATGAAGATATCATTCTTGCATTAAAACAAGCTTCAGCGTGGGAATTCGTACAAAACGAAGATGGTGTTTTAGATGCTATTGTTGAAGAGAGTGGAGATAACTTCTCAGGTGGACAAAAACAACGTCTATCAATTGCAAGAGCATTATTAAAACGTCCTAAAGTTATTATCTTAGATGACTCAACATCAGCTGTTGATATGGCGACAGATGCTAAAATCCAAAGAACATTTAAAGAAGATTTAGCAGGAGTTACAACAATAATAATTGGACAAAGAATATCTTCAATTAAACATTCAGATCGTATTATTGTTTTACATGAAGGAGAAATAGAATCAGTAGGAACACATGATGAACTATTAGAGAAATCTGAGATTTATCGTGAAATCAATGATTCACAAGAGAAAGGAGTTGGTGGCAATGAGTAAAGATATTAGAAGTTTCAAACCTAAGAATCCAGGAAAAACATTAGCACGCCTATTCTCTTACTTTAAATATTATAAATGGTTATTTATCTTTGGTATCGTCTTTACAATATCGGGATCATTTGGATCAATCGCATTCAATACGATGATTGGACCATTAATTGACTCACTAGTTACAAATTATGACTTCGCAGTCTTTATTAAGTACTTACTAACAATGGGCTTTATTGCATTATTTATTGCACTAGGTCAATACTTAGGTACATTATTAATGGGACGCTTAGCACAAAATGTTATTCATAAGATTCACCAAGAAATGTTTGAACATATGGAACAACTTCCAATCAAGTTCTTTGATACAAATTCACAAGGTGGACTAATGTCAACATTTACAAACGACGTTGATATGTTAAATCAAGCTTTAGAACAAAGTGTTTCACAAGTTATGACATCAATAGTAACGATGGTTGGTACATTCGTAATGATGATTAGATTAAACTTCTGGATGACAGCAATGATTGTAGGTATGTTATTAATTATCCTATTTGTAGTAAGATTTATTACATCAAGATCATCTAAAAACTTCCGTGCTCAACAATCACAATTAGCTTCAATGAACGGATATATTGCTGAAATGATGACAGGACAAAAAGTTATTAAAGTCTTCAATCATGAAGATGAAACAATCGATGAATTTGAAGTTAGAAATGAACAGTTAAGAAGATCAAGTACAAATGCATCAACATTCGGTGTTATGATCATGCCGATTCTTGGTAGTTTATCATTCGTAGCTTATGCACTATCATCAATGCTTGGTGGATACTTCGTTATTATTGGAGTATTAACAATCGGTAGTGTTGCATCATTCTTACAATTTACAAGATCATTCTTTAACCCAATTACGCAAGTTTCAAACCAGTTAAATACACTACTTGCTGCAGTTGCAGGTGCTGAAAGAATCTTCGCTTTACTTGATGAAGAAGTAGAACAAGATGAAGGATTTGTTACATTAGAAGTTAAAGATGGTAAGAAATTCTGGAAACTCCCAGAAGGACAATTAATCCCAGTTGAAGGTATGATTACCTTTGAACATGTTGACTTTGGATATTTACCAGGTCAAAAAGTATTAAAAGATATAAATCTATACGCAAAACCTGGTCAAAAGATTGCCTTTGTTGGATCAACAGGTGCTGGAAAAACAACTATTACAAACTTAATAAATAGATTCTATGAAATCACAGATGGTAAAATCTTCTATGATGGAATTGAATTAAAAGATATAAACATGTTTGATCTTCGTTCAACACTAAGTATGGTATTACAAGATGTAAACTTATTTGAAGGAAGTATTAAAGAAAACATCCGTTATGGTAGATTAGATGCTACTGATGAAGAAGTATATGAAGCTGCAAGACTTGCAAATGCTGATTACTTCATTAGAACATTACCACAAGGATACGACACACAATTAACAGTAAATGGGGATAACTTATCACAAGGTGAAAGACAGTTATTATCAATTGCACGTGCTGCAATCGCAAACCCAACTATATTAATACTAGATGAGGCAACATCATCAGTTGATACAAGAACTGAGAAATTAATTGCCCATGGTATGGATAAGTTAATGAGTGGCCGTACAACATTCGTTATAGCTCACCGTTTATCAACGGTAAGAGACTCAAACGCAATTATGGTACTTGAACACGGAGAGATTATTGAACGTGGAGACCACGACGTACTAATGGATATGAAGGGTAGATATTACGACCTGAATACAGGATCCGCTGAGTTAGTATAAGGCATTTAAGACCTCTTTCTATAAATTATTTGGCATAATAATTATAGAGGAGGTTTTTTTAATGGATAAATCAAAATTACTTGAAGTATTAGAAAATAGATTTAATGATAATAGCGACTTACATAAAGATATTACATGGAGTGATGTACTAGCTCGCTTAGATGATAAGAAGCTAAAGATTATCAATAATATGGAAGAGTTTGGTGGTGAGCCAGACCTTATCGTTTATGAAGGTAATTACATGTATGTAGATACAGTAAAAGAGAGTGATGAAAGTCGTACTAATATTACTTATGATCAAGCTGCCCAAGATTCACGAGCAAAACAAAAACTACCAATAAAAGGTAATGCTATTAGTATTTGTGAAAACCTAGGGACAACACTTTTATCAGAAGCAGAGTATTTATACTTACAAAGTTTAGCGGACTTTGATCTTAAGACATCAGTTTGGCTAAAAACAGAAGAAAGTGTAAGAGAAAAAGGTGGGGCGATCTTTGGCGATAAACGCTATGGTAGAGCCTTTATCTATCATAATGGTGCCCAATCATTCTACAAAGTTAGAGGCTTTAGATCAAAGATAGATATATAATTCCCCCAATTAAATAGTTATTATGTTAAAATAATATGGCGTTTTTATTGGAGGAATTAATGTGTTAAATGAATCAGAGAATAATCAAATAATAATCAAAGAGTTCACTAGTGATCACTATAGTGAACTTTTAAATCTATATAGTAAAGAAGACATCGATTTTAGCTTGGAAAGTCAATCTTACTCAGTTTTAAGCGATGATAAAATTGTCGGAGTAATTAGTATCTTAGACAATAATTTAAATTATTTAATTAGTGAGAATGTAAACGATTCTTTAGTAGTATTTTTAAATGAAATTAAGGATGACTATGATTACCTAACTTATCTAAGTAATGGTGTAAATAATGATATAGTAGACTTAGGATTCAAATATAAGTATAGTTTTAATGATGAAGATATTAAACAAGTTTATCAATTAAATCTAAATACTTATGATGACTTTGTCTGTTTGAAATATTATTTTAAACATCAAATATTTATTGAGAGTGATTTACTAAAAAGGTAGGTTTAAATGGAAAAAAAGTATTATGAAGAGAAGGTATTTAAAGATATAGATTTAGCTTATGAAAAGCTAAGTGATAAGCAATTTATTTCTTGTAGTTTTATAAACTGTAAGTTTGATAATTGCAATATAGACAATATAGATCTACTTGACTGTGACTTTGAAAACTGCAGTTTTGTCTCATTAGAATTCTTAAATACTGAAGTAAAGAGTGCTAAGTTTAATGACTGTAATTTTATTGGAATTAACTGGTCTGAGCTAGCATCTAATCGTTACGGCTATTCGCGTAGTGTTGATAAAATGAATAATTCATTTTTGAAGTATAATTCATTTTTTGAGATTACTTTAGCGAAAGTAGATATGAAAAATAATACTTTAAGTGAGACTACATTTGAGTCGTGTGATTTAAAAGAAGTAAAATTTAATAAATGTAAGTTTGAGAATACCCACATCTATAATAGTGATTTAAGAAAAGCTGACTTTAGAGAAGCTAGTGGTTACTTTATTGACTTAGATAATAATAAGTTAAAAGGTGCCAAGTTTTCATATCCAGAAGTTAGCAATCTTCTATACTCGCTAGGAATCGAGATTGAATAATATGAATAATATATATGATAAAAATGATTTCTTTAATAAGTATAAAGAAATGGCAAGATCAAAGTATGGATTAAGTGGTGCTGGTGAGTGGCATCAGCTTAAAGACTTACTAAATGATTTAAAAGATAAATCGATATTGGATTTAGGTTGTGGATTTGGCTGGCATAGTAAGTATGCAAGTGAGAATGGTGCTAAAAGTATTGTTGCGATTGATAGTTCAGTGAACATGTTAGAAGTTGCTAAAGATATCAATAGTGCAAATAATATTGATTATCTAAATATGAGCATTGAGGATATGAATTTTAATAATGATTTTGATCTAGTAATTTCATCGCTAGCACTACATTATATCGAAGATTATAGAGCAGTAGTAAAGAAGGTTTATAATAGTCTAAAAACAAATGGAGAATTTATTATTAATGTTGAACATCCAATCTTCACTGCCGAAGGATCACAAGATTGGTGCTATGATGATAAGGGTAATATCAAACACTTTCCTGTTGATAACTATTATAGTGAAGGACTTCGTAAAGCTAATTTCTTAAATGAAGAAGTAATTAAGTACCACCGAACATTAACAACATATATTAATACACTTATTACTGAAGGCTTTACAATCTTAAGTGTGATTGAAGCAATGCCTGATCCAAGTATGATCAAGGAATATAATTTAGAGAATGAACTAAGACGTCCAATGATGTTATTAATTAAGGCGAAAAAATAAAAAGGCGATTTAAACTAAATAGTTTAAATCGTCTTTTGTTTTACTCATTTCTTAATGCATCAACCGGATCTTTCTTACTTGCCATTCTAGCTGGTAAGAACCCTGCGACTGTTGTTAATCCAACACTAATTAAAACTAAATATAAAGCACTATTTATTGGAAGTGCAGAAATCTTACTCACACCCGTTAAAGTCTTAATTATAAAGTTTATAGGAATGTTTAAGAGTATTGTAACCGTGATTCCAATGGTTCCTGATATAAATCCTATGATCATAGTTTCGGCCATAAAGACTCTTACAATATCAATCTTAGAGGCACCAACACTTCTTAAAATACCAATTTCTTTTACTCGCTCTAATACTGAAATATAAGTGATGATACCAATCATTATTGAAGATACAACAAGTGATATGGATACAAAACCTATTAAAGCATATGTGATCATATCAATGATTGAAATCATTGAAGAAATCATCATTCCGATAATATCAGTAAAGACAATAGTATATTCATCATCTTTATTATCTAACTGTTTTTGATTATAATCATCTATAGAATCAATTACTAAATCACGAGATTCAAAGTTCTTAAGATATAAATTAATCGATGATGGTTTGTCTTTATTAACAACACCTAGTATATTCATATTTTTATCATAAGTTGATTTTGAGGCAGTTGATACTTGTGCAATAAATCCTTCACGTTCCTCAACTGATAAACTCATAAAATATTCTCTTTCGGCTGGTTGTAAACCTTGGATAAACATTTCTTCACTTATCTCTTCACTGCTAAATTCTTTGTTATTAAAGATATCAATATCTTTATTTGCCATTTGATCTTTTACAATTTCACTATCATTAACAGTCTTAATAACATAATCAACTAAATCCTTATTGTAACCAATTGTTCCTGATATCGGATTACTTGCTGCATCTTCAGCAGGTCTTAGGATACCGACAACTTTTAAGTCTAAAGCATTTGACAGTAAGTTTTTCATATATTCATCATCAACTGATTTATCTACCCAAATATCATTTACCTTAGTGAAGTAGTCAGTATTTAAGATTAACTTAAACTTTTCATCTAATATTTCATCATATGTGAAAGTCTTTTTATCATAGTCTTTACGTTCAACTTTTTCATTATTTTCGATTCGCTCTTTAATATCATTATATTCGCTCTCATCTTTTAAGCCGAGTGTATATAATGTCATATCGCTAATTTGATTATTTTCATCAGTAACAACGACAACTTCATCATATGACTCTGGCCATTTACCTGCTAAAACGTCATACTGTGTTTTAAGTAGTTCTTCATTATCAATCATTTCAGAGAAGACCGAATTGCTCATACCAAATGAGCTAGCCATCATTTCATCCATTTCATTAACATTTTCATTTTCAAGTAGGGGACTTGGATTTACTTTAAAGTACTTATCTCCAATTTCTTTATATACTTGTAGATTTAAATTATAGCTATATAAGATGGCGCTTGTATTATCACGGATAACTTCGCCTTCACTACTGTCTATATATTCTTTAAATCTTTCTAAGTTATTGTTTTGAATTTGAACATTTTGCATTTTAATAATATCGCCAACAAAACCTCTTTGGCTAATCTTATCCTCAACAACCTCATTTTCTTGGTTAAGGAATATTTCCATGTTCTCTTCTTGCATACCAGTAATATCAATTGTTTGTGCATCAACAGTTAGTGGATAAGATGTTAAAGTATCTTCCTGTATCTTTAAGATATATGCTTGCATACCAGAAGATAGTGAGAGAATTAAGGCAATTCCAATTATCCCGATACTTCCTGCAAATGCCGTTAAGACAGTTCTACCTTTTTTAGTTGCTAAGTTACTTAAACTTAATGATAGTGCAGTAAGTATGTTCATAGAAACTTTTTTCGGTTTAACATAGTCAACACTTGCCTCAGTTTCTGGATCATATGGATTATTATCATCAATAATTTCTCCATCTAATAGTTTAATTATTCGTGTTGAATACTCTTTTGCAAGTTCTGGGTTATGTGTAACCATAATAACTAGTTTATCTTTGGCTATTTCTTTTAATAGATTCATTATTTGAAGACTAGTTTCACTATCAAGTGCACCTGTTGGCTCATCCGCTAATAAGATATCTGGATCATTAACAAGGGCTCTTGCGATTGCCACACGTTGCATTTGTCCGCCTGACATTTGGCTAGGTCTTTTATGTAGATGGTCTTTTAGTCCAACATCAACTAAGGCTTTCGTTGCACGTTCTCTTCGTTCGGCCTTAGAAACACCTGCTAGTGTTAGAGCGATTTCTACGTTGGCTAATACGCTTTGATGGGGTATTAGATTATAACTTTGGAAAATAAAGCCAATCGAGTGGTTACGATAACTATCCCAATCACCATCACTGTATTTCTTTGTTGAGACATCATTTATTATTAAATCACCACTTGTATAGCGATCAAGTCCGCCAATAATATTAAGCATGGTTGTCTTACCTGAACCACTCTGTCCAAGTATAGAAACAAACTCGTTTGCTCTAAAATTTACATTAACTGATTTTAAAGCATCTTGACTTAAATCGCCAGTTATATATGTTTTTGTAATATTTTTTAATTTTAACATGGATTTCCTCCTAGAATGCTATTATTATAACATAATGACAATATCCTATTATGTCCTAAATATGTTAATAGAATAAAAAAATGAATGACATTTTAAGATATCTAAGCAAGTTAGTGGCTAATGATTGACAATGTTTAATAATGTTGATACTATATCGATGAAAAAGTAAATATGCTCATATAAATCCTATGATATGGATAGGATGTTTCTAGTAGATAACCATTAATTATCTAACTATGAGTGAAAGTGTAACTAGGGAACTGGATCAAATCTAAGACCAAGCGTTACAGGCATAATTTTTAATTATGTCACACCGAAGGGATAAAAGCCCAGTCGGGTAGGTTTCACTTCCTGCCCCGACTGGGCTTTTATTTATTTTTGAACTTTGATGTAATGGCGTTAAGGTAATAGGAGGGTTTTATGCAAAAACTAGAATCGTTCTTTAAACTTAAAGAACACAAGACTGACGTTAAAACTGAAGTTTTAGCGGGTATTACGACTTTTATGACGATGGCATACATCTTAGTGGTTAATCCATTAATGCTATCAGATGCAGGAATGGACTTTGGAGGAGTATTTACAGCTACAGCATTATCAGCAGTTATTGCTACAGTGTTAATGGCAGTACTTGCTAACTACCCATTTGCGCTAGCTCCAGGGATGGGCTTAAACGCATTCTTCGCATATACAGTAGTATTAGGAGATATGGGTAAAACTTGGCAGTTTGCTTTAACTGCAGTATTAATTGAAGGTATTATCTTCATAATCATGTCTCTATTTAATGTTCGTGAAGCGATATTCGAGGCTATACCAAAGAACTTAAAAATCGCGGTATCAGTCGGTATTGGTTTATTTATTGCATTCTTAGGCTTATCAAATACAGGAATCGTTGTTCCAGGTAACGGAACAATCGTAGGACTTGGTAATATTACAAGTGGAGATGCTTTAGTAGGAATTATCGGTATTTTAATTACTGGTGTTCTAGTGGCAAGAAATGTTAAAGGTGGACTATTAATTGGTATTATCTTAACAACATTAATTGGTATTCCATTTGGAGTAACTATACTTCCAGAAAACTTTAGTACTATCGTAAGTCTTCCACCATCAATGAAAGATGTTGCATTCCAATTCGTTGGATTCGATGAAATATTCTCACTTGAGATGGTTGTAGTTGTCTTCACATTCTTATTTGTTGACGTCTTCGATACAGTAGGAACATTAGCAGGAGTTGCTGCAAAAGCAGGATTCTTAGATGAAGATGGAAACTTACCAAAAGTTGGTCCAGCTCTAATGTCAGATGCTATCGGTACTACAGTAGGATCTTGTTTAGGTACTTCAACTGTTACTACATTTGTTGAATCAGCTTCAGGTGTTGCAGAAGGTGGACGTACTGGATTAACAGCTTTATCAACAGCAGGTATGTTTGCAATTTCGTTATTCTTTGCTCCACTGTTCACATTAATTCCATCAGCTGCTACAGCACCAGCTTTAGTAATCGTTGGATTATTCATGATGTCATCAGTATCTGAGTTAGACTTAACTGAAATGTCAGAAGCAATTCCAGCATTCTTAACAATCGTTATGATGCCATTCGCATACTCAATCGCAGAAGGTATCGTATTCGGTATGGTTTCATACACAGTAATCAAAGTATTATCAGGTAAACATAAAGATGTATCAGTTGTTATGTGGGCCCTATCAATTATCTTTGTATTACGTATAATTTTCTTCTAATAGGAAACTATATAATTTATTAATTACGACGTTGTAGCAAATTCTATAACGTCTTTTTTATTGAAAAAATAATATATAAATAAGTTTTATTTCATAAATTTTAAAATCCAAATAATATTACCAAACTATTTCAGATAATAATCATATTAATTTGATACAATACTTGTATGTAATTAGAAAAGAGGTTGTTTGTGGTAAATACAATATTATTTGATTTAGATGGTACATTGTTATCGATGGATACAGATTTATTTATTAAACAATACTTTGGCTATGTGGCTGAGGCATTGAAGGATTATATGAGTAAAGAAGATGTTGTAAAACATTTTTGGAATAGTACTAATGAAGTTATAAATAGTAATGATGGTAGTAAGACAAATGAAGAAGTATTCTTTGAATCATTCTTCGCTAATGTTGATGTTAAAAAAGATCACTTACTTCCAATACTTAATGATTTTTACGCGAATGGTTTCAAGAACTTAAGATCACTTGCAGAGAGTAAAGAAGAGATGATTGAGGCTATAGAGATACTAAAAGATAAAGGCTATAAACTTGTAATTGCGACAAATCCGATTTTTCCGGAAGTAGCTATTATTGAAAGGATATCATGGGCAAAGCTAAATTTAGAGGATTTCTCATATGTAACAGTTTTTGAGAAATCACACTTTACTAAGCCTAATATTAATTATTACCATGAAATATTGAATAAGTTAGATAAAAAAGCTCATGAATGTTTAATGGTCGGAAATCACTTAGATGAGGATATGGTATCAAGTGAAATAGGTATTAATACCTTTTTGATAACTAACCACTTAATGGGGGATGAAGTAAATATGAAGAACGCAGATTTAAAAGGTGACTATAACGAATTTTTGGATTATATAAAATCACTTCCACATATTAGTTAAATTGGCTTGGTTAACATACCAGGCTTTTTTATTTTGTGAAAAACAATTATTTT
>CAYTTS010000020.1:0-18677 GCA_964440875.1 uncultured Erysipelothrix sp.
TGCAGAAACAATAAAATAATGTAAGATGGATTTATATTATAGAAAGAGGTAGTTTATGAATATATATATTGTTCGTCATGGTAAAACTGTTTATAATAATGAAAAGCGAATGCAAGGTTCAAGTAATAGTACCTTACTTCCAGAAAGTTTAGCAGCAGCCAAGTCTTTAGGTGAGGCGTTTGCTAAAGAAGATATTACATTTGATAGTGTATACTCATCTGATTTAATTAGAACTGTACATACAGCAGAAAAAGTACTTGAAGGGATGAATTTAGATTTAGATGTTAAACAAGTATACAATATTCGTGAGATGGATTTTGGTAGTGCTGAGACTAAGTTAATTGATGATGTTTGGACTACTGTTGCTAAAAACTTTGGTTATGATAATGCTGAACACCTGCTTTCAAATAAAGAGGCAAATGAGCGTTTAAATCTACTACATCAAATAGAAGAATATAATGATGCTGAAAGTACGAGTGAATTTCACGCGCGTATTATCAAAGGCTTAGATGAAGTAGTGAGTGATGCTAAAGAAAATGATAGTAAAAATGTTTTAATTATTGCACATGGTCTAACAATACTAGGTCTATTGGCGCAACTAGGCTGGGAAGATCTGGATACAAGATCGTTTGATAATTTAAGTGTATCACTTATAAATCATAGTGATGATTATAAGATTAAGTTTGTTAATAAGATGTATGTTTAAATGAATGTACACGAAAAATATATGCGTATAGCCTTAGATCTTGCAAAAAGTGCTTATGAAAATGGAGATGAACCATTTGGAGCAATCCTAGTTAAAGAAGATGTGGTTGTCGCAAAATCAGAGAATAGAATCGTAAGCAGTAGTGATCCAACATTACATGCTGAATTAGCATTAATTAGTGATTTTACGCGTGCTAATAATACCCGTGATTTAAGTGAGTATACGATGTATACAAGCTGTGAACCATGTTTTATGTGCTGTGGGGCAATAGTCTGGTCAAAGATTAAAAGAGTTGTGTGTAGTGCTAAAAGTAATGATTTAGCAAAGATCTTAAATGAGAAAGAGTTTAGTAGTTCTGATATTATTTTCTCACATTATGAAGGTATTGAAGTTATAAAAAATGTCCTCCATGAAGAAGGACTTGAAGTATTAAAATTATTTTTTTAAAAGTCAACTTTAGTATATAGTACTTTACCAATTATTCTTACTGGTAATGATTCAACTTCATCTTTACTAAAGTATCGTGTATCAACATTAGGATTTGATGCCTCTAGAATGAGCATCTCATCCTTTTTAATTACTTTTTTAACAGTCGCTTCTTCACCATTTATTAAGACAACTGCAATAGTTCCAGAATCAACATCATTTACCTCTTTAACGAAGATAAGACTATTTGGATAAATTTGTGAGTTAATCATCGAGTCACCACTTACTCTGAGGAAGTAATCACCTTTTCGTGCATCAGATGATGAAACAGTAATGTAGTCTTCAATGTTCTCATAAGCATTCATATTATATCCGGCCTTAACAACACCAATTATTGGTTTAACAAGATCATTTTTTAAGAACTCATCGACATCAATATCTAGAAAATCAGCTAATCTTTTTTTAGTTTTGGTATTTAAACTTTTTATTTCTCCTGATTCCCAGCGACTTAGTGTCGCCAAGGAGACTCCAATTTCATTTGCGAATTCAGCATTACTTAAATTTGATGTATACTTAAAATAACCTATTAAATCTTTTAGATCCATCATCTCACCTCAAACTTATTATAACGTAAAGAAAGATAATACGCAAAAATATTACGTTTTTAGTAAAGAAGTGTGCATAATATTACGTATATGGTTGAAATACGTAATAAAATTGATATAATAATGGTGGAGGTGGCAAATGAGAAGTAGAAAAATATTACATATAGATATTAATCATTGTTTCGCACAAATAATTGAAATGATGTATCCAAGTTTAAAGGAGATTCCAATGGCTGTAGGTGGTAGTGAAGAATCCCGTAATGGAATAATCTTAGCTCGAAATTTAAAGGCAAAAGAATATGGAGTTAAGACTGCTGAAACATTGCGCGAAGCAAAAGACAAGTGTCCAGATCTAGTAATTGTTCCTCCAAAATATGAATACTTTATGTATTACTCAGAAAGAGTAAAAGATATTTATCGTGAATATAGTGATAAAGTTGAATCTTTTGGTATTGATGAGGCGTGGATAGACCTTAGTAATAGTGAAAAATTATTTGGGGATGCAGAAAAGATCGGAAGAGAAATTCAAAAGAGAGTTTTAGAAGAAATAGGCTTAACAGTATCTTGTGGTCTTTCGTTTAATAAAATATTTGCGAAATTAGGTAGTGATATGATCAAACCTTCTGGATTTGTTGTAATTAATGAAGATAATTATCAAGAAGTTGTTTGGCCTTTAGCAGCGTCAGACTTATTGTACGTTGGAAAAGCAACAACTAAGATTTTAGCTAGTATGAATATACATACCATTGGTGATATTGCTAATGCTAATAAAGAATACATAATGAAGAAGCTAGGTAAAAATGGTGAAATGATTTACTTTTTTGCCAATGCGTATGAAGTATCAGATGTAATGATAAATGGATATAAGGAAGATCCTAAGTCAGTTGGAAACTCAATAACGACTGTTAATGATATAAATAACTTCCAAGAAGCAAAGATAGTCTTTCAAGTCTTAGTTGAATCGGTAGCTTCAAGGCTAAGAGATAATAATTTAAAAGGTGATGTAATTAAAATAACTTTACGAGATAAAGATTTAAAAGTTAGTAGCCATCAAATGAAAATAAATAAGAAGACATATTTAGCATTTGAAATTATGGAAGTTGTAATTCATCTATTAAGAAGTAATTATTACTATCATCTACCATTAAGAAGTGTTGGTGTTAGTGTATCTAATTTAAGCAGCGCTAATGATTATTATCAATTTGATTTATTCACTGATGAGAGTGAAATGATCAAAAGGGAAAATATTGAACTTTGTATTGATGAGATAAGAAACAAATTTGGTTTTGATAAAATCCAAAGATTATCATTAAGTACAAATAAAGAATTAACTGATTTTAATCCAAAGAAAGATCATGTAATCTTTCCAGCTAGTTGGTTTTAATTATGTCATTAAATAATCGAATATTATTATATAAGCGTTATATTAATGTTATAACTGAGATTGATAAGTATGGAAATCTTCGTCCTTTATATATAAGGTGGGACAATAATGAATTATTTAAAATAGATAAAATTATTGAATCAAGACAGGCTGTTTCAGAAGTTGGTGGAAATGGCTTACTGTTTATTGTCTTAATACAAGGTAATAGGCGGAAATTATTTTATGAAATTAATCGTTGGTTTATTGAATCATATACTCCATAAGAGATGGAATACAAGTGCTATCTCTTATTTTAAATTTTAATAAAATAATAATTAGGGTATAATGTTTATAAAGAGAAAAAGGGATGGAATATGAAGTATTTAAAAGGATATAGATTGCAGGCTAGTATAGCAATAATCGCAAAGTTTATTGAAGCGGTATTTGAAATAATAATACCATTACTAATGGCTAGATTAATTGATTTTGGCGTGAATAATAATGATATGTCAATCGTTTACTCTAGTTTTTTTTGGATTTTACTTTTAACTGTGGCAGGGTATCTGTTCGCCTTGGTTTGCCAGGTTAATGCATCAATTGTTTCGCAGGCAGTTGGTGGAAGAGTTAGGTATGACCTTTATAAACATGAGCTAGATTTAGCGACTGATCAAGTTGAAGATTTCTCAAGTTCAACATTAACGACAAGATTAACAAATGACACGGTATTTTTTCAAGATATGATTGCAAGGGTAATTAGATTAGGTGTAAGAGCACCATTTCTATTAATTGGTACAATTGGAGCATTAATGTATATTAATCGAAAACTAGCTACGATTTTACTTATCTCAATACCATTCTTTGTAATTGTAATTTCAGGTTTTATGTACATAACGATGAAAGAGCATAAAAACGCAACATCTAAATTAGATAGATTAGCACTAAGAATCAGTGAGATACTATCGGGAACTAGAATAATTAGAGCCTTTAATAAACAAGAGGAAACTGATTGTAAGTTTCAAGAAGATAATAGTAATTTATTTAAAGCACAGAGAAGAGTATCACTATTCTCAACGATAGCTAATCCATTTACAACCTTATTAATGAATATATTAATGGTTGTTTTAATATATGCTTCTGGAGTAGAAATAAATATAGGTAATATGACACAGGGCCAAACACTTGCTGTTATCAACTACTGTAACCAATTGTTGATAACTTTGATTGTCGGAATGAATCTAATTATGATTATCTCACGAGGCTTAACATCATATGGTCGTATTAATGATGTATTAAATACAGAGAGTAGTATTGAAAAGAATGGTCATAAAGAAATTGACTCAAGTATAAATTTAGAATTCAAAAATGTTTCATTTAACTACCCAAGTGAGAAAAGACAAGTACTAAAAAATATTGATTTTACGCTAGAAACTGGAAAAGTATTAGGAATTATCGGCTTAACAGGATCAGGGAAATCAACGCTATTAAAATTAATACCAAGATTTAATGAGATGGTCTCAGGAGAAATCTTGATAAATGATTATCCTATAGAAGATTATGATTTAAAAGATTTAAGAGCTAGTATTGGATATGTATCCCAAAGTGCTCAATTTATATCTGGAAGTATTGAAGATAATATTTCTATGAAGAATGATTTTGACAGCAAGTCTGCCTTAATAGATAGTGAAGGAAAAGATATTCTATCAAAGGGCTTGGATGACAAGATTGAAGAGTCTGCTAAAAATTTATCAGGTGGGCAAAGACAACGTGTTAATATAGCTCGTTCACTGGCAAAAAAACCAAAGCTACTCTTATTAGATGATAGTTTTTCGGCGCTAGATGGTCTAACGATAAGAAATCTACAGAGGACATTGAAGAATAAGTATTCTGATGTATCACAAATAATTGTTAGTCAAAGGACAAACTCTGTTAAACATGCTGATAATATATTAGTAATTGATCAAGGCGAAATTGTAGCCAGAGGAAAACATGAGGATCTACTGAAATCTAATGATATTTATCAAAGGATATATAATTTAGAGAAAGAAGGTCTTGGACATGAATAAAAAATTTAAATATGGTTTTGAAATTTTAATATGTATATTATTGTCAATTGTATCTTCTTATCTATTAGTATTAAGTCCAAAATATATTGGTGATGCTGTTGACTTAATGATTGGTGTAAATCAGGTAGAATTACAAGTAGTATTAAAAATATTATCATTAGCTATGCTTCTATACATAATCTATTTTATTAGTACTTGGATAATATCATATTTATCAAATAGTATAGCCTTAACTATCGTTCATGACTTCAGAAACAAGTTAGAACATACAATTAACCGTAATCCTTTATCATATATTGACACAACTGCACACGGGTCACTTTTAAACTTATTCACTTTAGATAGTGAAATATTAATTGATGGTATTTATCAATTTCTATCCCAGTTATTTAGTGGTATCTTTGTAGTTATTATTGTATTTTATTTTATGTTACAGGTAAGTATTTATATGACAATAACGACTGTAGTTATGCTGCCACTAATGTATTTATCATCACGCTATTTTGCTAAAAAGTCGACTAGCTTATATAAGATACAACAAAGATTGTCGGCTGATCTAAGTGCTTATGTTTCAGAAACACTAAATAATCATGAGTTAATAATGAGTTCAAACTATGAGAAGCAAGCGTTGCGAGATTTTGAAGAAATCCATAATGAATATAATATAGTAGGAGAAAAGACCCAAATACTTGGGGCTTTAGTTAATCCAACTGTAAGAGTAATTAATAGTTTAGCTTATGCATTAATCGGTCTAATTGGAGCAATTCTAGTTTTAGATGGCAGTATTAGTGTTGGAATGTTTACATCATTTATTTCTTATACTGTTATCTTCTTTAAGCCTTTCAATGAGTTTAGTGCAATTATTGCCCAAATAACTGCTGCAAAGGCAAGTTATGACCGTATAGAAAGTGCACTTAGAGTTGCGATTGAATCTGAAGTGGAGAACACTGAGAAATTAATAGGTGATATAGTTGAATTTAATAGTGTTGATTTCAGTTATGTAAGTGGTAAACCAATTATTAAAGACTTCTCCTTAAAGATACCACCTTTAAGCAAAGTTGCGATAGTAGGTCCAACAGGAGCTGGTAAATCAACCTTAATAAATATACTAATGCGTTTTTATGATGTACAGTCTGGTGAGATTAAAGTTGACAATATTAATACCAAAAATATTAAAAGGCATAATTTAAGAGAAGTAATGAGTATTGTTTTACAAGAACCATGGTTATTTGAAGGTAGTATATTAGATAATATAAAGTATGGTAAACCTGATGCTACATATGATGAGGTAGTAAAAGCTGCTAAAGATGCTGGTTGTCACGATTATATTATGTCCTTAGACAATGCTTATGATACTCTTATTACACATGGATCAACAAATATCTCCTTAGGACAAAAACAAATGATAACTATTGCCAGGGCAATAATAGTCGACTCACCAATCATAATATTGGATGAGGCGACAAGTAATATTGATGTTTTATCTGAATATAAAATTCAAGAAGTGTTCCGCTATATCATGAGTAATAAAACTAGTTTCTTTATAGCTCATCGTTTAGCTACAGTTGTTGATAGTGATGTAATTCTAGTTATGAATGAAGGTGTATTGGTAGAATCTGGTAATCACCAAGAATTAATGAATAAAAAAGGCTTTTACCATGAATTATTCACTAGCCAGTATGATAATTAATTAATCGGCGATAGGAATACTACTTTGAATTTGTTATAATTTAATGGTTGAAAGAAGGTATATCATGAAAAAGGGAATCAAGTTTTTTACAGTATTAATTTTAACTGCAACATTATTAATTGCTTGTGGATCAAAAAATGATGGAGACAATTCCAATAATGAAAAAGTTGACTTAGAGGGAACTGTTGAAGAGATAATTGTTAAGATTCAAGAAGAAGCTAAGCTTGAGTCAATGTTAATGACTGAAAAGGTAGATTTAAGTGATTCAGACGCATTAAAATATCATTTAGGCTTAGATAGTAATGAAGGTGTTGAAGAAGCAGTTGTATCAAATGCTATGATTAATACTCATGCATTTTCAATGGCTTTAGTTAAGGTAAATGAGAATGTCGATAAAATTGCAAAGGAAATTGTTTCAGGTGTTGATCCAATGAAATGGATTTGTGTCGGAGCCGATGATATTCAAGTGGGTGTATATGGAAACTATATCCTATTAGTCATGGTTGACTCACAATTAGATATGCCAAGTTCAAATGATTTCTTTGATGCATTTGAAGCTGTAGCTGGCTCTAAATTAGATGCAGTTTATAAATAATATATAAATGGTATTCTCGAGTATAACATTTTTATTTTATTTCTTGCCAATTGTAATATTGGCATATTTCATAGTGCCGTATAAAAATACGGTACTTTTAATTTCCTCACTAGTATTTTATAGTTTTGGAGAACCTAGATATATATTTCTCATGCTAATAACAGTATTTGTAAAT
The DNA here is from genome assembly GCA_964440875.1 of uncultured Erysipelothrix sp. Classification (GTDB taxonomy): domain Bacteria; phylum Bacillota_I; class Bacilli_A; order Erysipelotrichales; family Erysipelotrichaceae; genus JAAZDN01. The sequence goes on from CAYTTS010000020.1 coordinate 7,624, forward strand.
TATTTATGTGCACTACTTATGGCTAATAATCGAAAAAATTCAAAGTTATATTTAATTATTGCGATAACATTTTCTTTATTAATGTTATTAGTATTTAAATATACAGATTTCATTATTATTACAAGCAATAATTTATTTAATATAAATATAAAATTATTAAATATTGCCCTTCCTATCGGAATTAGTTTTTATACCTTTCAAATACTTTCATATACCATTGATGTCTATCGTCGTGAAGTTAGAGTTCAAGGAAACTATTTTACTCTTCTAACCTATGTATCTCTCTTTCCACAACTAATCGCTGGTCCTATAGTTAGATACTCAGATGTATACAGTGATCTTATTGGCAGAAGAAATTCTTATAATAATATATATGCTGGTATCAAGAGATTTATAATTGGTTTGAGTAAGAAGGTAATTATCGCAAATACATTGGCTGTCGTCACTGATGGCTTTAAGACTTATGACAATCCTGCGATCCTAATGTATTACTTATATACGTTTGGTTTTTCACTACAATTGTATTTTGATTTTTCAGGCTACAGTGATATGGCAATTGGTTTAGGTAAAATATTTGGTTTTAATTTCTTAGAAAACTTTAACTATCCTTTTATCGCTACTAGTATTACTGATTTTTGGAGAAGATGGCATATATCACTAGGAAGTTTCTTTAGAGATTACTTATATATACCATTAGGCGGAAGTCGTGTTCCACTAAAAAGATATTTCTTCAATATTTTAGTAGTATGGACATTGACTGGTTTGTGGCATGGGGCTGCTTTTAATTTTATCTTATGGGGTTTATTTTTTGCAATCTTACTTTTATTCGAGAAGATAATAAAACTTGATGTTAATAAAAGAACAATATTTAGATCCTTTTATGTAGTAATTTTAGTAGTTTTGAGTTTTGTAATTTTTGACTCAAATAGTCTTAAAGAGATAGTTCAAAATTTTAAAAATTTATTTTTTGTTTCAGACAATATATTTATTGATCAAGTTTCAATGTTTTATTTAAAGCATTATACTTTTGTATTCATTATAGCAATAATAGGAGCTACACCCTTAGTAAGAAATTTTTATAATTTTCTACTTACAACTAAGTTAGCTAAATATGAATTGTTAATTGAAACAAGTTTAATTATAATCGGATTCTTTATTTGTACAATTATGATCGTTGATGCAAACTTTAATCCATTTTTATATTTTAGGTTTTAGGAGGACTTATGAAGAAAGCAATAGTAAAAGTATTATTTATCACCTATCTCTTAATAAGTCTTTTTGTCTGGCTATATCCTAATAAGAAGATATCAGATGAAGAACGTAGACAATTAAGCCAAATGCCTGAATTAAGTTTAGAATCTTATTTAAATAGTGAGTTTTCTGATGACTTTGAAAAATATGCGAAAGATCAATTTCCGTTTAGATTTAAATTGAGACAAACTAAAGCTTTATTTAATTATTATGTCTTAGGTATCGGTGAAAACAATGATTATTTCAAAGAAGATGGCAGCATTATTAAAATAGAGTATCCACTAAAAGATAATGAGATAGTTAAAGCGGCGAATAAATTTAATAGTATCAGAGAAATGTATTATCCTAATAAAGCGGCTAGTTTAGCGATTATTCCTGATAAGGCATACTACTCAAAAAATAATAGTATTCCGAAAATGGATTATAAAGAACTAGAAACTATCTTGTTAGATAATTTGAAGGCTACGACATATATTGATATAAAGAATGAAATAAATTTATCTGATTTTTATAATACTGATTTACATTTAAAACAAGAGCAACTAGACTTATTAAGTTTAAAATTATTAAGAAATCTCCATAAAGATACAGATATTACATATACTCTAATGGAGGCGAGTAATAATTTCAGGGGGACATATTATGGTCATAGTTCGCTTTTATCGAAGAAAGATAGAATTAAATATATAAATAATAGTAGTATTGAAAATGCTGTCGTTAAATTATTGAATGATGATAACGAATATACTGTATATAATTTTGATGCAATTGAAAGTCGCGATCAGTACGATTTCTTTTTACATGGTGCTCAAGCAATTGTTGAAATTAATAATGACTCTGCACATGATGATAGTGAGTTAATTATTTTTAGAGATTCTTTTGCAAGTAATATTACTCCTTATTTAATACCACACTATAAAAAAATCACCTTAATTGATATTCGGTATATTGCTCCTCAATTATTAGGTGATTATGTTGATTTTAGCAGTGCTGATATATTATATCTATATAGTACTACTGTTTTAAATTCTAGTTCAATGTTTAAATAATTATTCGTTTTTATCTTTGATATCTTTAAGTTGAATCTTAAGTGCATCGATAGATACAGTTAACTCTTTTAATAAAAAGTATAGTGAAATAATTAATACTACTAAACTTATTGAAAACGTAAATAACGCTAAATCATAAAAATTCAAAATATTTAGTAACATACTAGATGCAGCTAATATGAAGCTTACTGCTCCACATACTTGCATCTTTTTTATTATATCCATACGATAGGATAAGTTTTTAATTTGTTCCAAGTTCTCTTCGGTATGATCTTTTTGGTAGTTATCATATAGATCTCTGATCAACTCAGCAAGTACGACGAATCTATTAGTATAAGCTAACATTAAAAGTGATATTGCTGGAAAAATTAGAGCAGGTGTTGTTAAATCAAACATTATAAATCTCTCCCTTCTTTATTTTTAAGTAATCATCTTTACATATTCCATAAAGTACAATGTCGTGATAAACATCATCCTTAAGTTCATCCATTTTTAGTTTACCTTCATACTCCATATGTATTTTTTGCATTACTCTTCCAGAAGCAGGATTATTTGCGAAATGTTTTGAATAAACTCTATTATAAGATAATTCATTGAAGACATAATCCATTAATAAATTTGATGCCAAAGTTGCATATCCATTGCCCCAATATTGCTCACCAATCCAGTATCCTAATTCACCTTTATTGGATCTCTCTTTACTTATACCGACAACACCTACTAAGGTATCATCTAGTTTATCAATTATTGCGAAGTTATAAGATCTTCCTTCATTGAATTGTTTCTCTTGAAGATCTAACCAAAAATTAGCATCTTCAATAGTATATGGATAAGGAATATTTAAGGTAGTTGCGTAAATATTAATATTGTTAGCCATAGCTTGAATTCTTAAAGCATCGTCTTTTCTAAGTCTTCTTAAAATTATCTTTTCATTCTGCAAAATAATCACTCTCCTTACAATACATATAATAACACAGCATGCTTCTAATATTAATTGAATATAAGATAAAATAATTAATATGAATAAATAATATTTTTCTAATAAGTGAATATTAGGAGTTTGTGATAGATGATATCTATGTTTTAATGTAGGGGTAGATAAAATGTCTGTGTATTAATTTACTTATTAATAATGTAAAATATAAGTAATTATAAGGAGGAATAAATTATGTGTACTAGTATTACATTAAAGAGCAATGACAATAATTACCTACTTGCTCGTACGATGGATTTTTCATTTGACTTAGATCCGGTAATGACACTTTTTCCAAGAAATTTAGAGATTGAATTTAAGGAAGCTTCGCTTAAAAAACATTATGCATTTTTTGGCTTAGCGAAAGATGTAGGATCATATTATCTTGCTGATGGCTTAAACGAATATGGCTTGACAGTTGCTGCTCTTTACTTTGAGGGCTACGCTAAATATAAAGATGAAGAAGATAAAGATACAGTTGGTATTGCCTCATATGAACTTGTTATGTGGTTATTAGCTAAATGTAAAACTGTGGAAGAAGTTATCGAAGAGTTTAATAATATTACAGTAATAAATGAAGTTATGGGATTTTTAGGTGTAATTCCTCCTCTACATTGGATTGTATCAGATAAGGATGGAAATAGTTTAATTATAGAAATAATTAATGAAGAGTTGAGTTTTCATAAAAATAGTATTGGTTTACTAACTAATAGTCCAGACTATAATTGGCATTTAACAAATGTTAGATCATACATTGGTTTAGATCCAAAACAAGTTAGTAGTCGTACATTATACGGTGTTGACTTTAAACCATTTGGTCAAGGCAGTGGTACCTTTGGTTTGCCAGGCGACTTTACACCACCATCAAGATTTATTAGAACTCTATATAGTAAACTTAGTTCTAATACTGCTGAAAATAGTGATGAATTAGTCCTATATGCAATGCATATACTAAATGGAGTAGATATTGTTAAGGGAAATGTTGTTACTCCAAGGGCAACAATAGACTACACTCAGTACACATCATATATGTTAAACAATGATCTTAAGTATTATTTCCGTTTACATAATAGTTTAAATGTCATTGAGTATAATCTTAATGATTACAATCTTGATGATAATGTAGTAAAAAATATATAAAATAATGTAAATAAAAATTAAATATGTGATTACGCTTTCAATACTGTCGCTTAACTCAACGTTAAATAATTATTAATGAGCATGTGCTAAATTAAACTATAGGGCGGGGATATAATTTGATTAGTACTAAGAGTGAAGTATTAAATTACATAGCTAATTTAACATTTGATGTAAATCTAAATCACGGTGAAGATTTGACTGCTTTTTCTGTCGCTCAATATCTATCAATTAGTAGATCATTAGCTAGCCAATATTTAAATGAGCTAGTTAGAGATGGAAAACTTATTAAAATCAAAACTAGACCTGTGATTTTTTTACATAAAGAAATATTGTTACATAGCTATAATGGAATAACCCTTAGTAGTGAGTACCTTAGTATTGCCCAATTTAGACGCCTTATTGATCTTTACACTAGAGTAGGTGATTTTAGATCATTAATTGGTCATAATATTAGTCTTGATTCAGCAGTTCAAAAAACAAAGGCAAGTATATCTTACTATCCCTATACAATGCCATTATTAATGGTTGGTGAAAAAGGTGTAGGTAAAAGATCTATCTCCTGTGAAGCATACAATTATTCAATAATTAAAGGATTCTTAAAATCAGATTCCGTATATGAGCACATAGATGTTAAAGATGATGACTGTTATTCAAATATTATTGAAAGCAGTAGTGATTTTTTATATGTTTCTAACTTAAATCGTATGAGTAAGAATAGTATTAAAAATATTCTAAATATAGTAAAGAATCGTAAAGGTAGTATTTATATGTTTTCAAGTGAAGATGATAGTTTAAATAAATATTTTACACTTAATGTTAATATAAGTAATTTCTCTGATAGATACGAAGTTGAGAAGTTAAATATTGTTATAACATTAATAAAAAATTACGCTGGTAGTTTAATGAGAAGTTTATATATTAAAGAATCATTACTATATGCGCTAATAGAATTAAAGTATGAAGATAATATTTATTCACTAAGAAAACTAGTTGAAAAAATTATTAGTGAAAGAAAGTCTCATAATAATGATATCTATATAGATATTCAAAATATCTATAATTTAGTTCCTGATGAAAGACTTCCTTACTTTATTAAGAAAAGTAAAGAAGAGAAGTATATAAATATTCATAAATTAGATGGTAATCAGGAAATTATTATTGAAAGTTATCAACATTTATTAGATAGTGATTTCTCTAAAGAAGCACTTGATAATTATTGTACCAAAGTAATAGTTGATTGTTATTTTGATAAGGATTTATTAATTAAAATTGAAAATGATATTAGACATTTAATTAATGTTAATCCTAATATCAATAATGATATTGGAAACTTGCATGCCAATTTTATTGCTAAAATAGTTTATTTAGAGAAGTTATTTGGTAATAAACTTTATCATATTCTTAATTATAATAATGATGAGCTTTTAAAATACTTTAATAGTGTTGTCTTAGATGATCCTAATGTTCATATCAGTATGAAGAATTTAATGGAATATTTAAGAGATTACTTAAACTATGACTTCCATATTGTAAATATTATTATCATTTTAAAAGTGATGCACAAAACTGTCTAGTACAGTTTTTTTTAATGTGTGAGCATAAGATTTGTATATGTTTCGAATTCGAAGTATTATGTCTTTAGTGAGAGAGAGGTAATGATTATGAATGGAAATTTAAAAGGCTTAACTGGTATTCACCACGTTACAGCGATCACAAGTAGTTCACCTAAAATATATGATTTTTATACAAATGTATTAGGTATGCGCCTTGTAAAGAAAAACGTTAATCAAGATGATTTAACTACTTACCATTTATTCTTTGCTGATGATAGAGGAAATCCAGGTACAGATATGACATTCTTTGATTTTAAAGGAATAAGTCCACATAGTAAGGGGACAAACGATATATCACGTACAAGCTTTAGAGTACTAAGTGATGATGCAATAGATTATTGGATAAAAAGATTTGATCACTATAATATAAAACACGAGGGTATTAGTGAATTGTTTGAAAGAAAAGTAGTATACTTTGAAGATTTCGATAAACAACAATATGCTCTAATATCAGATGAGAATGATAGTGGAGTTTTACCAGGTGAACCTTGGCATAAAGGTCCAGTACCAGATGAATTTGCGATTGTAGGATTAGGACCAATATTCTTAACAGTTTCTAACTTAGAGTTAATGGATCAAGTACTACAAGTTATGCAAATGAGAAAAGTTGAGTCAGAAGATAAGTTTGTCCTATACGAAATGGGCAAAGGTGGAAATGGTGGATCAGTTATTGTTGAACACCGAGAAGATTTACCACAAGCTTATCAAGGTTTTGGTGGAGTCCACCACGTTGCATTTAGAGTTGATGATAAAGATCACTTAGATGCATGGAATAAGTATTTTGATGATTTAAGACTACCTAACTCAGGTTTTGTAGACAGATTTTATTTTAAATCGCTTTATATAAGATTATATCCAAATATCTTATTTGAATTAGCGACTGATGGTCCAGGCTTTATCGATGATCAAGAAGATTATGAAATTTTAGGAGAGACATTAACATTGCCTCCACACTTAAGACATCGTAGAGAGTTTGTTGAAAAGAATTTACCGGCATTTGATAGTGTCAGAAGTAATAAAGAATTTAAGAAAGAATACTTTTAAGAAAGAAAGAGGAGAAAAATTATGAAAATCGGAATTATTGTAGGAAGTGTAAGAGAAGAGCGTAACGGAATTGCAGTTGGAGAATGGGTAAAAGATTTTGCAGATAAGAGAAATGACGAAGGAGTAAGCTACGAGTTAGTTGACTTAAAAGATTATGACCTACCATTATTAGGTTTAAACCCAAGTGAAGAACAAGGGGCAGCTATTGGTGCTTGGTCAGATAAAATGGCAAGTTTTGATGGCTATGTATTTGTAACACCTGAATATAACAGATCAGTTCCAGGAGCATTTAAAAATGCATTAGATTACTTACAACCACAAGTAAATAATAAAGCAGTAGGATATGTAGCTTATGGTGGATTAGGTGGACTTGCTGCTATTCAATCATTAAGACAGATTGCTGCTGAGCAAGAAATGGCGGACGTTCGTACAATGGTAACATTCTCATTAATGACTGACTTTGAGAATATGTCAGTATTTAAACCAAACGCATACCATGCAGATAACGCGAGTAAAATGTTTGATCAAGTAATTTCATGGTCAAAAGCTTTAAAAACAATTAGATAGTTTTAACTTTAAGGAGGATGAGCATAAATGTTAAAGGTACACGGAATTCATCATGTCTCATCAATTGTGGGACATGCGCAAAGAAACATAGATTTCTATGCATCAGTTTTAGGTATGCGACTAGTAAAGCAAACAATTAACTTTGATGATTCAAGCACTTATCATTTCTATTTTGGAAATCATGATGCTAGTACCCCAATCTTTACAACATTCCCATGGAATGATGCAACAGAGGGTAAAAATGGATCAGGTTATGTTAATACAACTTCTTTAGCTATTAATAAAGACTCGTTTGACTTTTGGCAAGATCGATTAGATAGTTTCAACATTGAAAACTATACATATACAAGATTTAATCGCAGAAGAATTGCTTTTAAAGATATGGATAATCTTGAAATAGAACTTGTTGAAAATGATGAGATCGCAAATAGTGAATGGGAGTACAATGGAATTATTAGTGAGCATGCGATAAAAGGAATTGATTCAGCTATTTTATATTCGCGCACCCCACATACAACCTTAGCTTTATTAACAGATATATTAGGATTTGAATTAATCGATGAAGATGAAGAGAATTACTTATTAAAGAGTGCTAATGGTATCGGTGGCACAGTTGAACTAGCGAAAAAATATCATACACTTGGTAAACAAGGTGTTGGAACAGTTCATCATATAGCATTTGCTATTGATGATGAAACAGGTGATGCTTGGGTTAGTAAACTTGAGAATGCAGGTTTTAGACCAACTGAAGTTAAAGATAGAAAATACTTTAAGTCAGTTTACTTTAGAGAAAAAGGTGGAATACTAATTGAATTAGCGACATTTAGTCCTGGTATGTTAGTTGATGAAAGTGTAGAGAATCTTGGTTCAACACTATTAATTCCTCCACATTTTGAAAGTATTGAAAAAGAGATAAAAGAAACAGTAATGCCAGTTGAAGTGCGAGAAGTAAATGAACTAATTGGCTACGGTTATAGAGATCGCTATGAGTTTGAAATACTTAGAAAAAAAGAAGCGATTAAAAGAGAAATCTTAAAACTAAAAAATCTTGAGAAGCAAAGAGATTTAACTCTTGATGAAAATAAAGAGTTAAAAGACTTAAAAGATAGTTTACGAAATGTTTACTAATTAGGAGGAAGTTATGGAATTAAAATTAAAACCATTAATAGTATTATTCAAATCGACACAAAGTATTGAAAACAATGTTAAGGTATCATTAAAAGATAGTATTTTGACGATTAATGAATTTACTGCAATGGAGGCTCTACATACAAAAGGCGAACTTATTACACAAGTTTTAGCTGATAAGTTACTGATTCCTAATAGTAGTTTAACTTATGTTTTAGATGTTCTTGAAAAACGAGGGTATGTAACTAGACGTAAAGATCCATGTGATCGTCGCCGTCAACTTGTAACATTAACAGATGTAGGTACAGAAGTTTTCAAAGAAATTTATGCAGTTCATTTTGATTATATGCAAGAAATATTTAGTGTCTTAAGTGATGAGGAACAAAAACAATTAGAAATAATGTTAAAAAAATTAGGGAAGTATGCAGAGGAGAAGTTAAAAGATGAAGTATGTGACTAAAGAAGGTAGTAATAAACACTTACAAATAATGTTACATGGAACAGGCGGTAGCGCAGATGACTTATTTAGTATTGGTGAGTATATCGATGCTGATTCAACATTAGTTGGTATTGAAGGTGAAGTTTTAGAAAATGGTATGCGAAGATATTTTGAGCGCTATCCTGATGGAAGTTTTAAACTGAAAAGTTTAGCTCAGGCAACGCAAAAATTAGAGAAAACTATTACTAAAATATTAAAAGATTATCCTGAGTATACTGTCTCACTAGTAGGCTATTCAAATGGGGCAAATATTGCGTTAAATTTACTAAAAGAGTATGAAAATATTCAAATTGACAATGCCTTATTATTCCATCCATCACCAGTGAGAGTGGATGTTCCATATCTTAAACAAGATCGACTAAAAGTTTTGATCACAAGTGGAAAAAGTGACCCATTTATTAGTGAGTCACAGTTTGAAACATTAAGAGATGATTTAATAAGTGCCAATATAAATTGCGAAGCATTTACTCATGATTATGGACATCAATTAATTCAAGAAGAACTAAAAACTGCAGTTAATTTTATTAGCGAGAAATAAGATGGATAAATACTACTTTGATTACTCAAGTTTAAGCAAAAAAGATCGTCATAAAATAAGCTTATCATCAATAATACCAAGACCAATTGCTTGGATTACTAGTATTAATGAAAATGGATCAATAAATTTGGCGCCATTTAGCTTCTTTACTGTATTATCATCTACTTTATTAGTAGTTTCCTTTAGTAAGGAAGATAAAGATAAGTATAAGGATACCTTTGTTAATATTCTAAGAGAAAAGGAAGCTGTCGTTAATATTGGTAATATTGACAGTTTAGATCTAATTGATAAATCATCAAAGCCAATTGCTTATAATGAGAGTGAAGTTGAATTACTAAATTTAAATGTTAAGGATTCAAGTAAAGTAAGAACACCTTATTTATCAGAGGCTTTAGTAAGCTTCGAGGTAACATTAGATAATAGTATAGATTTTAAATACTTAGATAGTGATGAATTAGAGAACAATGTAGTATTCTTAAGAATACAGGCTGTTCATATAGATAAATCAATCTTCAACCTTGAGAAAAAATATATTGATTTTGAAGTATTAGATCCAGTCTCACGTTTAAATGGGACAAATTACGGTAAGAGTATTAAGTTGGCGTATAAGAGAAATTACACATAATTCATTTTATGTGTTTTTTCTTTATACAATTATGTTAGAATAAAGTCGGAGGTAATTTATGAAGTTAAAATATAGTTTAGAAACAAAAGATTATGTAAATTTCAATTTATATCATATCGAGTATACGGATTCCATAAAAGCTAAATTAAAGAAACAAAGAATATCAGGTACACTACTTTTGGTAATAGTTGGATTAATAGCTCTTTACTTTGCTAAAAATTCACAGCTAACAGTTGCAATAGTTGCATTTGGTATTGCGGGATATTGGTATATTAATTTTCCTAAGTCAGCTAAATCAAGAGTAGTAAAATCAACTGAAAAAGCAATAAAAGACGGTAAGTTAGGAGATTTATTTAGAGAAGTAACTATTGAAATTAATGAAAATGGAATTAGTGAGAGCTTAGATGAATCATCTAATAGTTCAGATTGGTCAGTGATTAACCAAGTAGTTGAAATTAATGACTATTTCTATTATTTTTTAGAAAATAATAATGCAATTGTTGTTCCAAAAAGACTGCTAAGTGAAGATCAAGTTGAAGAGTTAAGAGTTATTGCTAAAGATAATTATAAAGGCGAAGTTATAAGATTAGATTTTTAAACATATAATTCAATTATATGTTTTTTTAT